>CAZYMK010000168.1:0-7052 GCA_964648885.1 uncultured Geobacter sp.
CCGGGCAGGATCTGGAATGAAGCATCACGGAACAGCACCTGCGAGCCGTGTTGCTTGGAAATATTGGAAAGGTGAATCATTACTCAACCCCTTGGTATATTTGCACTTAACATCTAAACATAGTTTAACACAGAGACACAGAGGGCACAGAGACGGCCAAACAATTACCAGAAAGGCATAAAACAACAAACCAACTACTTACGTTTGCTCTTCTGTATCTATTTCAGGTTTTCTCTGTGTACTCTGTGTACTCTGTGCCTCTGTGTTTCAGTTATATTGTGTTCTTAGCGCGGTCGTTGTGTCCGCTGCGGATGTCGCGCACCGCCAGTTGGTGCAGGCTTTGCTCCGGCTGGTTTGTGTCCTGCAGCGGCTGATGCAGCCCCTTGCCCTGCTGCCGTTTTCTGCGCCGGTTTCTTTGCCTTGGGTTGCGGCCGGGGCGGACGGGGTGGCCGGGCAAACTCATCATCCTTGCGAGGCGCTGCAACACTGTAGTCAAAGCCATCAACGGTACAGCGCTCAATGACACTGCCCAGGGTCTTTTCAATGGCCCGCACCATGGCGGTGTCTTCATCCGTTATCAGGGTAAAGGCATCACCACTCTTGGCTGCCCGACCAGTTCGACCGATCCGGTGGATATACGCCTCGACCGTGTCCGGTATATCGTAGTTGATCACGTGAGAAACCTGGGACACATCAATCCCCCGTGCCGCAATATCGGTGGCCACCAGTATCTGATAGGTGCCGTTACGGAAGCCGTCCATGGCTGCCTGACGCCGGTTCTGCGAGAGATTGCCCTGTAGGGAGGCTGCGGTGTACCCGGCCTTTTCCAGCTGCTCCCCCACCCTTTTGGCGCGGTGTTTGGTACGGGTAAAGATCAGCACTGATTCGGTATCGGTATGCTTGAGCAGCTGCAGCAAAAGCGGGGTCTTCAGGTGCTGTCCCACCGGATACAGGGCATGGCTGACCGTGGCTGCCGGGGCAACGTTGTCCACCTGCACCGTGGCCGGATTACGGAGGATCTCTCGGGCCAGGCCACGGATCTCCTGCGGCATGGTGGCGGAAAACAGCATGGTCTGACGCTGGGCAGGCAGATGTTTCAGGATACGGCGGATATCCGGCAGAAAGCCCATATCAAACATCTGGTCTGCCTCATCCAGCACCAGCAGTTCCAGATTGGTCAGGTCGATCGTCCCCTGGTTGATATGATCCAGCAGGCGACCGGGACAGGCCACGACAATTTCCACGCCCTGCTTCAATTTTTCAATCTGCGGATTGACATTAACTCCGCCATACACGGTGATACTCTTCAGCCGGGTCTGTTGCCCCAGTTCCAGTATGGCATCATTGATTTGCTCGGCCAGTTCACGGGTTGGAGCAATGATCAGGGCCCGCACCTGCTTGCGCGGCCCCTGCATCAGACGGTGCAGGATCGGCAGGGCAAAGGCAGCGGTCTTGCCGGTGCCGGTCTGTGCCAGCCCCATAATGTCGTGACCGTCCATGATCTTGGGAATGGCCTGGGACTGAATCGGGGTGGGGGTCGTGTAGCCCATGGCGGTGATTCCGGCCACCACCTTGGGGTGTAAACTGAATGATTGAAACGGCATCTACTTCCTTCTTTCTGTGGTGCCCAAGAAAAAAGCCCCGAAGGTTTCCGGGGCTGACGAATGCTGTAATACTCGTGATCTTCCTGGAACAGCGTGATAATGGTAGAGAGAGTAGCAGCTGTACAGGCAAACTGTCAAACAGAAAGCCGATTACCACAGCATCGTTTGTTGCCTTCAGAAACAAGCCTGCAGTATACTTTCTGCGTAGTTGCAGACTCCAAGCCCCTCCACAAGGATGACCACACCATTCACCATGAAACGATTCCTGCTTCCGTATCTGATCTGCCCTGCCTGCCTGCCCAAGGAATACCCGCTCAACCTGTCAGCTGAACGTGAAACAGCGGGAGATGTCACTACCGGCACTCTGGCCTGCACGAAGTGCAAAAAACAATTTCCCATCAAGGAAGGGATTGCCCATCTGCTGCCTGCCCCTGACAACAGCATAACCGGTTCACAGCGGCGCTATGAAGAAAAAGGGATGACCGACCGCTACCTCTGGAGCCATTACGGTGATCTGCTGGATGATGCGGTCCGAACGGATACTGCCGCCCCCTGGGCAGAGTGCCTGTCCAAAGCCGCATCAACAGGCTTTGATGCCGGCTGTTCAGTGGGCAGGATAACGTTTGAGATGGCCAACCGTTGTGAACTGGCGGTGGGGTGCGATCTTTCCCACAGCTTCATCAAGACGGCCCGCACCCTTGTACAAAAACGGGGGCTTGATTTCAGCCTGCCCCTGGAAGGGAACCTGACTGAGACCTTTCACCTGACGCTGCCTGCTGCATGGCGTACTGATAATGTTGAGTTTGTGGTTGCCGACGCGCTGCGGCTGCCATTCAGCGCCAACAGCTTCCAGCAGATTGCCTCACTGAATCTGCTGGATCGCGTCAGCTATCCGCTGGCTCACCTGTTTGAGATGAACCGGGTAGCAACGCCTCAGAACGCTTCATTTCTGTTTGCAGACCCGTTTGCATGGTCCACCATGGCAACACCTGAAGAACGCTGGCTAGGAGGCACCACAACCGGGCCGTACCAGGGAAGAGGCAGAGAAAATGTGCGTGCAGTACTGGAGGGGCAAGACAACATTCTGGTACCTGCCTGGACCATTGCCCAGGCAGGCTCCCATACCTGGAAGATGCGCACCCATTGCAACCATTGTGAGGTTATTACCAGCGAGTATCTTGTTGCCCGGCGGTAAAAACGTTGCCTACAGCGCCCCCAGCACCTTCATCAGATGCGGCACCATCTGCTTTTTGCGGGACATGACCCCTTTCAGTTCGTAGAGGTGCGGCTCGCGCTGCGGATAGCCCATCAGGTGGGCCAGTTCATTCTTCCCTTCAGCCAGAAACAGGGTGGTCTCACTATAAATATCAGTCACCATCAGGCCGGCCAGGTGCAGCTTGTCAGTCCCTTTGACCTGTTTCAGTACCTCGCGCAGCTGCTCTTTGAGGCCGAAAAATTCATCAAACCCCACTACCTCGACCTGCCCTATCCCAAAGCGGGTCTCTCCGGCTACAAACTCCTTAAAATCAGACCGAACCGCTTTTTCAAGGCTGGTGTGGGCAGAAAAACCGCCACAGGAGGCAAAAATATCCTTTCCAAAGGCAGCATGATCAAGGCCGGCGATCGGCTCCAGCCATGACACCAGTTCGCGATCACGGGCTGTGGTGGTAGGAGATTTGAGAATGATGGTATCAGACATGATCCCGGCCAGCAGCAGGGCAGCAATCTGCGGGTCCGGTTCCATACCCCGTTCACGGTAAAGAGAGGCAACGATAGAGCAGGTACTCCCCACCGGCGCCGCCATAAAGGTGATCGGCTGGTTAGTGCCCGGATTGCCCAGCTTGTGATGGTCAATTACCTCAAGAATTTCAACCGATTCAGCGCCAGGCACCGCCTGGGACAACTCATTGTGGTCAACCAGGATCAGGGCATAGGGCAGCTCTTTTAACAGCGATGACTTGGTGGCTACCCCGGCAATGGTGCCGTCTTCCTCCACCGCCACCACTGCCGGCTCACCGGAGTGCAGCAGCTTGAGCCGCAGATGATCCAGCGGCTCAGCCACGCCAATTTTCTCAAATTTCTGCTCCACAAAACAGGACAGCGGCGCAGAGAGCCGGGCCAGCCAGGCTGCCGAGGCAGTGTCATGGGGTGTAGAAAGCACCGTCACCCCCCGCTGCCGTGCCAGGGCCAACAGGTCATCACGCACCGGCAACCCGCCGGTAATGATCAACAAACGCACGCCGACCTCAATGGCTGACTGTTGGATAGAAGGGCGGTCACCGGTCATGATCAGCAGGGAGGCCGGTTCATACCCCTCAATCCGCTTGCTGAAAGACTCTTCGGTCATGGCGCCGATAAACAGATGCAAGTGTTCCACCTGCTCAGACAGCTCACCAACCAGCAGTCGCGCTTCCAGACAGTTGGACAGGGAGGTCAGCGAGCTGTCAATCCCGCGCCGACGATCCGCACCGGCCACCAGATATTTTTCCGACAGCTTCAGCAGTGAAACCACCCCTACCGGCATAGAGGCCTCATCCACCACCGGCAACACCCGGATCGAATAACGGTGAAACAGCTCCAGTGACTCCTTCAGCGAGGTATCCGGACGGGCCATGACCGGCCGCCGCCCCAGTACATGCCGCACCTTGGGATGTACGTCCGCCAGATATTTTGGGGCAGAAATACCAAGGCGCTCCAAGATATAGCTGGTCTGGGGATTGGGTCTGCCTGCCATGGCAGCCTGGACGTTGGTCTGCCCCAGTCTCTGCTTGAAGGCAGCATAGCCGATGGCCGAGGCAATGGAATCGGTGTCAGGGTTACGGTGGCCGACAACAAAAATCTGTTTCTGCATAAACGGTTTCCTTTTGCTACAGCATCTGCTGCTGTTGTTCGTCGCTACAGGTCAGTCCTTCCAGGATATCAAGCAGGCGTTTGTCAAAGGCATCTTTCATTTCGTTGCGCGTTACCTGCAGCGCCAGATAAGGAGGCAGTGCGGCACGGCCTGAGCGGTCGATGGTCAAGGTACAGTAGACATCGCAAAGCCCACCCACCTGGGCACTGCGGGAGATCTCTTCGGCCTTGATACCACGTGGGTAGCCGTTACCGTTCAACCGCTCATGATGATCCCGCACAATGGCCAGACTGATCTCGTTCAGGCTGGTGTTTTCCTTGAGGTAGGCATACCCTTCCTGCGGATGCCGCCTGATGATGGCCACCTCTTCATCGGTCAGCTTACCGGTCTTGTTCAGCAGCTCAGCCGGGATGAATATCTTGCCGAAGTCATGCAAAAGGGTGCCGATTCCCACATCCACCATCTCGTCACGGGCCAGCATGTAAGCCTCGGCATGCAGCAACAGTGAAAGGGCCGTCACCTGCAGTGAATGCACAAAGGTGTAGTAGTTGCGGCTCATGACTGTTTCAAGCGATTGCAAGGCATCACGGTCACTGGCCAGGTAGGACAACAGATTCTCGATCAGGCGTTTGCTGCGCTGGCAATCACCGGCCTTTTTCGGATTTTGGAAGATGTCGCCCACAAAGTTGATCGAGGTCTGATAAATGATCTTGCCTTTGGTCTTGCCATCAAAACCTTCATTGGCCAGAAACCGCTCGGCATTGGCCTCCATGTACTGGTTGATGACCTCCATGTCTGCCGGGCTGACATACAGCAGGTCGGTGCTGTTGGCCATCAGGCGCTGGGCATCCTGCTTGTTGAAAGAACGGCCGTTGCTCTTGTACAGCACGTAATTTCGGCCGCTCCTGAGGTAGAGCGCCACATCCGGAAACAGGTCCGGCTCAATACTCTCAATGGTCACCGGAACATAGTAACCTTGCTGCATGACGATACCTCCTTTTGATGCGGCTTGCCTTTGCCTGCACCTTGTACATAATAGCACGCCTCAGACATGGGGCAAGCGTTGAAAGCGGCTTAACCGATTTGCATTTCAGGCAGTATCAGGCGTATGCTTGCGCCGGGAGGAACCGAAGATGCCCCTGACAGTTATGCTTGAGGAATTGCACCAGCGGCAGTTGATTCTTGATCAGCTCTGCCTTGCCTGGAGCAGCGAATACCGCCAGCGCGGCGGCACGGTACACTGCGGCAAAGGCTGCAGCGGCTGCTGCTCCCTTGTGGTCAACTGCACCCTGCTTGAGGCCCTGCCAATTGCCGCTGTCTGCTCGCCACAGCAACAACAGCTGCAGGAGCTGGCACCTCGGCTCAAGGCAACCGCTGACAGCTGCGGCTCCCTCAAGGAATGGCTGGCTACCTATCGTTCTCAGTTGGGGCCGTGCCCGTTCCTTTCTTCAGACGGCTGCTGCTCGGTCTACGAGCTGCGTCCCCTCTCCTGCCGAGCACTGCTTTCCACCTGCAGCCCGAACTGGTGTACCACCGATTTCAGCAGCCTGAGCAGTGATGAAAAGCAGACCTTTATGGCAGGGCTTGACCGTTCGGCTGTTGCCTTCCCCACCCACTATGCTGCCACCCCTCAGGAGATCGGCAGAGAACTGGAGGAGGCCACCCTGCGTCAGATGGAATCGGACTACGGTTTCTCTCTGGTGGGCTGTCTGCCGTGGCTGGTCTGGCTTGAACAGACACACCGGATCAGCGGCTTGTTTGCTGCGGGAGAAGAAACCGTCAGACGCTACCTTGCACAGCATGACCTGGACAACTGTTTTCTGCTGACCGCCTGTTGAGCAGCGCACAAAAAAAGGCCCCGAAGATCGGGGCCTTTTTTTGTGCGCTGCCGCGAACGGCAACCAGCGTTTCTTAGACGCGGGTTACGTTTGCTGCCTGCAGGCCTTTAGGGCCTTTTACTACTTCAAACTGAACCGTATCGCCTTCAGCAAGGGACTTGAAGCCGTTGCCGTTGATGGCGGAGAAGTGTACGAAAACGTCTTCGCCGCTCTCCTGCTCCAGAAAACCAAACCCCTTGCTGTCATTGAACCACTTAACCCTGCCTTGTGTCATACCCTACTTCTCCTTCTGCATTCTGCTTGTGTAATGCACCCGTACGAAACGGATGTTCGAAAACAAAAATACCTTGGTAACCTTTAAAGTCACCAAGGTAAAACTTCAAAAGATAAAGCACCCTAACACACTATCCTGTGTATGTATGCAAAAAAATGAACCAGACATTATTTTTCTTTTTGCCGCACCAATCCCAGCCCGGACAGTACCGTATCAACAGACTCGTTGACCGGCAGTGAGGTATCAGGCCGCAGCAGCAACGCTTCATCAGCAGTGGGCAGCTCAAACTGCTGTGCCTGCTGGAGGTATACATCCCAAGTGCCATCAGAAACCGCATCCCCATGCTGTTGCCGCTCTGCCAGACGCTGCCGGATGACTGCCTCGGGACAGTCAGGGCACAGGATGACTGCCTGAGCATTGCAGGTTCTGGCCAGCTCAATGGCATGGGCTCGTTCCTGACGACTGCGGAAGGTGGCATCCAGTAG
>CAZYMK010000169.1:0-7012 GCA_964648885.1 uncultured Geobacter sp.
GAGAGGTTCGGGGCCGAGGTGCCGATCCCCAGGCCGCCGTCACGTTTTGACATCAGCTTGTGACAGGCACCGCACTGTTTTACAAAGACGTTCTGCCCCTGTTTGGCATCGGTGGCAAAAAAAACCAGTTGTGGTTGCTCTTTTTGCGGCTTGCCTGCCTGCAGGCCGCCGGCCAGAATCGCAGTAATCAGACGATCAAGATCCGGGGCCGAGAAATGAAAGTCAGGCATAAAGACAGCCGGTGCAGAAACGGCGGCGCGAATCGCCTCGGGAGTGCTGTTCCAGAGCAGGCCGTCCAGGGATGAGGCCAGCCGGTTTCCGGTTTTGGCAAGGATGTGGCAGCGGCGACAGGCGCTCTGCTCAGCCAGTTTCTTGCCAACGCGCAGTTCAGGTGAAAGCGGGTTGGTGAAACCGGCGTAGCGCCCGGCAATCAGACCGCTGTGGGCCAACTCCTTGCGTCTGGTCTGGTGGTTGCCGCGATGACAAGCCGCGCAGCTGCCCTGCTCCTGATAGTGGGGAGGGTGGCACTCCAGGCAGTAGTTGGCTGGTGCTGCCCCGGCAGCTGGGCACCAGAGCAGGATCAGCATCAGAACGGCAGCACAAAGGCCCAATTTTCCCCCCTGAAAAAGAGACCGACAATGGTCAGCGCCACCATCACCAGAAAACCGCACAGTACCACGGCGGAGAGGCTGCGCTGCGTCCGGCCGAACCAGACCGCCCGTTCCGGCGAACTTCGTTGCAGCCAGGGCAGCAGAGTGAACAGCAGGGCGGCAAGCAGAACCGGGTAGATCAGCCAGATCCGGTAGCTGATCAGTTCTTGAATCCAGAGCAGGAACCAGGCTGATTTGACCGGATTCGGCACGACGGCCAGGTCAGCCGGTTGTTGCAGCGGTGCCGGAATGAACCATGCCAGCACCAGCATGACGGCAGCAGAGATCCAGAACGCACGGATGATCAGCCGGAAAAAAACAGGAGAGCTCTTGACGTAGTTGCTGTTCATAGGTAAGGGAGTAGCCCTTTCTGCTTACGGATCTGGTAAAAATGCAGCAGACACAGGCCAAAAACCAGCAACGGCAGCACTACCACGTGCAGGACATAAAAGCGGATTAAAGAAAGGGGGCCGCCAATATAATCAGGCACCAGCATGGTGGTAATCAGGGAACCTCCGGGCACCACTTCAATCAGGGTCATGCCGGTCTGGGTTGCCCAGAGTGCCAGCTGATCCATCGGCAGCAGATAGCCGGTGTAGGCCTCAAAGACTGCCAGACCCAGCAGGCAGACGCCGATAACCCAGTTGCGCTGACGCGGCGGCGCAAAGGCGCCGGTCAGGATCACCCGCAGGGTGTGCAGCATGATCAGGATCAGGAAGGCATGGGAGGCCAGCCGGTGAAGGTTGCGCAGGTATTTACCACCGTAGACCGATTCCTCCAGAAAGATGATCGACTGGTACGCCTCGTGTACTCCGGGGCGGTAGTAGAACAGCAGCAGCAGACCGGAGAGGGCCAGTAGCAGCAGTGCCGTAAAGGCCAGCCCCCCCAGACAGAAGGTGTAGCTGATCTTCAGGTTGTGCTGCAGCACCACCCGGGGGAAGAGATGTTTCAGAAAGTCTTTGAACATTGCGGGTTCCGTTGCTTGTGATGGCCGGTTCGTTGGTCCAGTGTGTGATCATTATGATAACTGTTAACCAACGTTGCCAGATTACCAACCCCCTCCCTAGCCCTTCCCCGCTGGGGGAGGGAACAAAAGCCTCCACCCAGCGGGGGGAGGTTGGAGGGGGGAGCTGTCAGGTTATGACCTGTGACAGAGTAGCATTTAATGTGTATGAAGCAAAAAAACAGTGAGCCGTGCAGACGCCCCTTCAGTTGGCAGCCAGAAACAGCTTGATGGCGTTAATAAACTCCCGTCCCTCTTCAATCTTCAGTGAAGCAACAGGCTCTACAATCTCTTCATCAATGTCGTAGTCGGCAATTTCTCTGATCTTACGGGCATTCATAAGCATTTAGTGGTACCTGGCATCAAGGCGGCCCGGTTTGGCAAAATAATAGCCAACAGCGGATTCGACCGCTGAATGCTTCGATACATCGATGTCTTCCGCAGCTAACAGCGCCTTTGCAGCATAGAACATGGCGTAATATACCTTGCTGGCAGCATCCGGTATATGCCCTTGTTCCATAAGATCGTGGGAAACAATAAAGGCTTGATCTGCACGTTCAAGATAGCGCCTGACTTCATCGGTCATACCGGTATTCCCTCGCGCCTGACGTTACGATAGAAAGAAAACCCCTTTGCTGCTGATCGGTTAAATCGGCTCTCGTTAAAAACCTTTAGTGAAATAATTGGTTTAAAGTCATGATCCCACATAACCTTATAGGCGATGTCATCCAGGGTTTGTTCAAGTTCAGGGCTGATTTCATCCACCAGGGCCACCAGGTCAAGATCGGAATCTTCGCTTGCATCGCCACGGGCTCGTGAGCCGTACAGAATCATCTGCCGGATATGCCCAAGCACCTCAACAGGCAGTCGTTGCCTGAACTCTTCAATAAGTGCCTTGTCACGTTCTCCCATGATTTGCTCCGCTCCAATGGATTCTGTTTAAAAGTGAAAGCCTCCAAGCTTCAGATGCTTTGATGAAAAGCTGACTCGTTTATCCCCGCACCACCAGCTCATCTCCTGATGCCTCAACCTGCAGTCGCTCTAACGGTCGTTCTGCCGGTCCACTCAGTACGGCCCCCTGCCGGTCAAAACGGCTGCCATGGCAGGGGCAGATCATTCCTTCCGGTATAACTGAAACCGTGCAGCCCAGGTGGGTGCAGACCAGGCTTAAGGCACGGTAATCTGCTCCCTCCCGCATGATCGCAATCCGCTCCTGACGGAACACCAGGGCGCCACCGACCGGGATTTCATGTGGGGCCACCCGCAATAGCGCCGGTTTTTTGAGCGCCTTGGGGGTCAGGAAACGCCAGATACCTGCCAGGGCCAGCGGCAGGGCAATCAGCGTGGTGATGAAAGTGCGTCTGGTCTGCTGAACTGTTTCCATTTTTCCACATACAATCGTTGGTAGGTAGGGCTCTTGGTTGACATCCGTTGATAGCGGGCCTGGTCCATAAAACTGCCGTTGGTCATCCGCTGCCCCGCCTGATTCCAGAATGAGTACAACGTCAGCCCGTCCCTGGTCAGATCATAAATCCGATTCTGGGGCGGTTCCAGTAAAAACCGACGCGGGTTGTCATGGCAGCCGTCGCAGGTGGTGGTGCCGCGCTGGATCGTGTGGGGGGTGAAAGCCCGCCATTCTGCAGCCAGCAGCTGATTCTCCCGGCCGGCAGCGCGGCCGTTGGCCAGCTTGCTGTAATAGGCAATAAACTGGGGCCTGATCGGTGCCACCTTGCCCTGCTGGTTAATCCCCAAAGGCGGCAGATCCTGGCGTTTAAGATACGCGCTTTTGACGTAACCCGGACCGGCAAGCTGCAGTCGGTCAAACGGTTCCGGTATCATATCGCCGGTAAAACGCAGGTAGAAGGTGCCGTATTCCTGTGGTGCCCAGGCAGCGTGGCAGGCAACGCACTCCATCCGCTCAAGGTGCGCCTGTATCCGGTGCTCCAGCACCTTCTGGCTGGGGCGGTGGCAGTCGCTGCAGCCTTGTGCAGCGCTATGGCCCTTGATCAGGCTTTGCATGGTGTGACAGTCGTTGCAGGTCATGCCCCGCTGGTGATGCACATCAGGCCGCATCTTCAGAAACGTCTCACCTTCGATACGAGTACCCCGCTGATAGCGGTCATGATCTTCACGGGGTGCCCGACCAAAATAATCCCATCCCACAAAATACCCTTTATGACAGGCAGAACAGGTGTCAGCCTGGGGGCGGCTGATGGCATGTCCTTTGCCGTGACAGTCGCGGCAGCCCTGCAGGTGACAGCTGCTGCAGTTTTTCTGCTCAAAATGCCGGTCCACCCTGGCGTAGCTGCGGGCAATAAAGGCCTTTTCCTTGGCCCTGGTACCCATGGCGTGCGCGTACATCTGCTGGTAACCTTGATGGCAGGCCACGCAACCGGTAGAACCGTGGCGGCGGTCGGACGGGTCAACCAGTACTCGGCTGCCTGACCGGTGGCAGTCCTGGCAGGCCAGGCGACTGTGCAGGCCGTCAAGGTGGATGCCGGGGCTGTGGCAGTAACGGCACTGGCCCGCCGCCTGGGCGGCCAAGCTGCTAACGAGGAGCCAGCAGGCGGCGATGAAGGGTATCGTCCAGGTCACGGTAATTGATCCTTGTCCGGTAGATCGGGTCTTTGGCTGAAGGGTGACAGATCAGGCAGGTGTTGACCGCCAGGGTGCGCTGCACTTCCTGCTGGTTGAGTGGTCGTGATCCGGCACGGGTGATGGCGGAATAAGCCTGTACCGTGCCGTTTTGCATGGTCAGAAAGCCGTCTAACGGTTTGTTGTCTGAAAGTTCGCAGAGCAGGGTCCCCTTGATGCTGCGCCCTTCCACCACATGCTGGCCAAAGCCCAGAAAGGTGGGATTGGCATGGCATTCGGCACAGCCCACCGCCTTTTTGCCGGTGTTGTGCCCATAGAACGGGGCAAAGCGCAGTTGTCGCTTGCCCTTGTAGCGAGCTATCTCGCCGGCCTTGGTTGTGCTGCCGTCTTCTTCCACCACGGTCACAAAGGTCTGGCAGCCAGGGGTAACCGGTGAGATCTTCCCCTTCTGGTTGAAGGCTAACGGGAACGGATAGAGGGTGCGGTAGTCTTCGGTTTCGGAAAATTGCCCTTTTGTTGCAACTCCTTTGATGAAATCAATGTGATAGCCCTGTTTGTCATACTGGGTGTGGCAGCCGTAACACTGCACCACGGTGCGGGAATGGCAGGCGGTGCAGGCCAGACGGCCGTGGCCTACAACCGTATGCTCCGGTGTGCCGGTAATGATCTTGGAGCGTAGTAGTCTGCCGGTGGCCTTTACCTGCAGCACCACATTGCCGTCAACATGAAAGACATTGGAAAAGGGGCGCCCCTTGGAGGTCAGGATCATCTCGGTGCCAATCCGCATCTGCATCGGGTATGAGCGAGACTCCCGCAGCGGGTCTTCGTTTTCTCGCTGGATGGCACGATAGAGGGGTGGTTTGTCGGCTGAACCGTGGCAGTCCTCGCAAGTTACTTCCAGCTGACCATGCATGTTGGCGTAGGCGTAGCCGTCACCCATGATCTCTCGGGACGTATGGCAGTCAATGCAATCCATACCGGCCTGAAAGTGAATATCCGGCGCAATATGGGTGAAGTTACGCATATCACTGCCCGGAACGGATCCCGGTTGCCCGTTACGGGTCGGCACCAGCCCGTTGTTGCCATCCATCAGCCCCTGGTAGGAGAGGGCAGTGCGGCCGCTGCGGTGATGACACTGGGCACAGGATTGGAGTGAGGGAAGCGCGTGCATCCGATGCGTATCGCCGTGGGGTGATCTGCCCAGCATGGTGTGATCACCACCGCGATACAGGCCGCCCTTGCCGTACGGGAAGTGGCAGGCCGCGCAACCGGCCGGATTGCCGGCACCGTTTGAGGGATCTTGCTGGCGGGCAACGTGGCAGCGTGCGCAGAACTTACGGTACAAATCACCGGAGAGATGATCCAGCTGAGCTACGTCATGTTGTTTGAGCGGCTTGCCGTCGGCATCGTACAGCTCGGCCCCCTGGCTGCCGTAGCGGGTTCCGGGGGTCTCTCCCTCCCAGGTGGCCTGGGTCTGGGCGATCATCCCGGCACCGGTATACATCTGGCTGCTCTGCATTCGTTCCAGCTGAGACTTGTGGCAAGGTCCGCAGCCCATCTCCCAGCGGCCGGGGTATGAGCGGTTAGAGAGGCCGTAGATGCCGCTGTGGGCTTCATTTTTGGTTTTGGCTTTGGGGTTGCCGCCGTGGCACGAGACGCAGCCGCTGTGGCTGGGGGAGGTATGTTCGATCCCTTTGTGGCAGGATAGACATTGTTCTTCGTTCGTTGCCGGACTTCTGGTGCAGCCGGTAATGAACAGGCACCAGGTCAGCAGCAGTATGATCAGTTTCGGCAGGGTCATGATAATTTGCACCATAGCAAGGTCAGGTGCAGCGTTACAACCTGAAAACG
This sequence comes from uncultured Geobacter sp., assembly GCA_964648885.1. Lineage (GTDB taxonomy): Bacteria > Desulfobacterota > Desulfuromonadia > Geobacterales > Pseudopelobacteraceae > Trichlorobacter. The sequence continues at coordinate 6,100 of CAZYMK010000169.1, forward strand.
GTAGTTTCTCACGCAGAGTCGCGGAGAACATCGCTTGTGAATATCAGAAAAAAAGCCGGCGGTTTTACCCGCCGGCACCACATGAAGGAGAGATAGGTTCCTATCTCTGTGCTGCTTTGTTTGGGTACTGCTCTGGTACTACTTGCCGCTTGTGCTGATCTTGACGGTCTTTTTGTACTCTTTCCAGAGGAACGGATCGTCATCCATGGTGCCGTACGGCAGGTACCAGAGCTTGACTTCCAGATCCAGGGTTTCACTGGCAATGCTGCTCACCTTCTTGCCGTCTTTTTCTTCAGATTTCATCGGGAAGAACAGCTCATAATCAAGGTACTGCGTCTTCAGCGGATGCAGGGCGGTATCTTCAATCAAACCGCTCTTTTCGTAGGGGCCGCGTCCCATCCGGTCGCCTTTGCCCAGTTGCTGCGGGATCGGCATGAAAATCTTCTCTGCGTTAAATACATCTTTACCACTCTTGTCTTTTGCTTTTACCGACAGAACCAGTCGGTTGGGGGTCGGTCAGCCATCAGGAATGCCGTGACCGGCATTGTTAGTTAAGGCCACCCGCACTGCAACCTTTGGCTTGATGGTGTTGTTATCGCGCCAGTACACGGCATTGGTGGTTACTTTCATATCCACCGCCTTGTCAGACATGGCCTTGGAACGGTAGCTCTGCATGTCGTGGCCCAGTTTGCTTTCGCTCATATGGCACTGCTGGCAGGTCTTGTTGCCGCCGTTGGGCACGTAGGAGAACAGGTAGCTGCCGTAAGCGGTGGCGCACTGGGTCGGGTTCTCCTGCTCAAAGTTGGGACCCAGGCCGTGGCACTGTCCGCACATGATCGATTCAGATATGACTTGGCCTTTGGCCATTTTGGTAAACTTGGGATCCGGATGATCACCGTCCTTGGAGCCGTAC
>CAZYMK010000170.1:0-6984 GCA_964648885.1 uncultured Geobacter sp.
GTCCAGTTTGTCATTGCCGACGCTGTAGCTGTCCAGCCAGGTTATCAGTTCCATGATTGTATCCTTTTGTGGTCTGTTCGGAGTTATGTATACCATACCGGATAGCATCAGGAATGCAACCGCTTCGACACTGACGACGTTTCAGGTCCGAAGCATCAGCCCTGCTACCCCCTCATGTCGGCCATAACGTCAGTTGCTGCCAAACACCTTGCGCAGCAGTTCAGTTGTCCGCGCTGCCGGGTTGGTCCTAATTTTCTTCTCCTCTTCAGCAAGCATAGTGAACAGGCCGTCCAGTGCCTTGTTGGTGACATAGCTGTTCAGGTCAAGATCAGGTTTGCCAACCAGTGCTGCCATCGGTATGCGGTCCAGCTTGCCGGTCATTTCCCGGTAGGCGCGGGCCGTCCCCACCTGATCCATGGTCCGGCTGACGGTGGGCTTGAAGCTCTCAAACAGCTGCGGGCGGGTCTTCTGCTCAAAATAGCGGGTGGCAGCCGTGTCGCCGCCGGTCAGGATTCCTTTTGCATCTTCCAGGGTCATGGAGCGGATGGCGTTACCAAAGAAGCCGGCTGCCTTGGGCGCGGCCTTTTCAGCGGCGCGGTTCATGCTCAGCACCAGCTCATCCACCTGTTTTTCGTACCCTACCTTTTTCAACAGTTCGGCTGTCTGCTGTAGCTTGTCCGGTAACAGGATCCTGATCAGCTGATTGCCGAAATAGCCGTCTGTCCTGGCAACGTCGGCCACGGCCCGCTCGGTGCCGGTGGCCAGTGCTTCCTTCAGGCCTTTGGCAGTGGTGGCACTATCAAGGTTGCGAGAGGAACCGGTTTGGGTGCCTGAGCGCAGGGCCGTGCCGATGGTGTCTAAAAAATCCGCCCGGCTGGGGGATGAGACCGACAAAAGGGCTGCAAAGAAAAAAATAACGATACGGTGCATGGTGGGCCTCCCCTGGGTAATGGGCTGTTGTTGCCGGAGTATGTCATGGTGTTGTACTGTTTTATGCCTGCGTCCTCAAGATGATTCGCTGGTTGTTTGACAGGCAGCAGCATTCTGGTACGTTGTAGCTATATAGTAACCTGAAAAAGCAGTTGCCACAGAGCACACAGAGGTCTCAGAAGTCTCAAAGGAAAAACAGGAAGATACAACAAACGGCCTGTTTCCCTTTTGGTGAGGAGCTTACTACGGATTTTTCTTGCAGTTCTCTGTGTTTTTCTGTGACCTCTGTGGCTAACTGCCGTTTTAAGGTTTAACAGGATGGTGCTTATGAAGAGTGTGCTCACTGATACGGAACGAGGTCGGATTGATGCTGCCGTGCGTGCCCTGGAAGAACGTCACGGGCTGCAGCTGGTGGTTGCGGTGGTTCAGCGCAGTGACAGTTATGAGGAGCTGCCGTGGAAGGCCTGTGCCTTTGGGGTTTCAACGGCTGCCGGGCTGCTGATGGTCATGCTGGCAGGTGGTGGCGGATTTGAGCCGCTTGCGACGATTGCGATCCTGCTGGCAAGCGGTGCAACAGCAGCATTGCTGACTGTGTTCTGGCCTGCCTGTGCACGTCTGTTTCTCTCCCGCTACCGTGCCGCCACCGAGGTACACCAGTATGCCCAGTCGATGATTCTTGAAAACGGGATCTTCGCCACCCCTGATCACAAGGCGTTGCTGCTGCTGGTAAGCCTTTTTGAGCATCAGGTCGTCATTATGCCGGACAAGGGGCTGGTGCCGTATCTGTCTCAAGAGGTGCTGGAAGGGGTGATCAGCGCCATGGAGCCGCACCTGAAAAAGGGACGGATTGCCGATGCGCTGGGTATGGGGCTGCAGCAGCTTGAAAAGCCGTTGTCTGCGGTGACGCCCGGCGTAGCCGGCGGTGATCTGCTGCCAAACATCCTTGAGGAGCGTGGCCAATGAGAAAGCCGGTACTGTTGTTGCTGTTGCTGGTGGTGTTCAGTTGCCTGCCGGGATTGACCAGCCCTCTGTTGGCGCTGGAGGTTCCCTATCTGACCGGCAGGGTAACGGATAACGCACAGCTGCTCTCTGCAGAGGCCCGGCGCAACCTGAGTGAGCAGTTGAAGGCCCATGAAGAGAAGACCGGCAATCAGGTGGTGGTACTCACCGTCCCTTCACTGGAAGGGGAGAGTATTGAAGGTTTTGCCGTCAGGGTCTTTGAGGACTGGAAGCTGGGGATCAAGGGCAAGGATAACGGGGTACTGATCATTGTGGCACCGCAGGACAAAAGGATGCGGATAGAGGTCGGCTACGGACTTGAAGGGGTTTTGACCGATCTGACCGCCGGCCGGATCATTCAGCAGACCATGGCCCCCCATTTCAAGGCCGGAGACTTTGATGCCGGGATCACGGCCGGAGCCCTGGCCGTGGTGCAGGTGCTGGAGGGCGAGGCATTGCCGGCAGCAGCAGGCACGCAGCAGCGCTCAGGGGCAGGTCTTGATGCCGCAGACCTGTCCATTACGGAAAGAATCCTGATTGGCGCCTTTGTGTTCGGCATCATCGGCCTGTTTACGATTATCGGCATTCTTACGCCCGGTGTCGGCTGGTTTCTGTATCTGTTTCTGATACCGTTCTGGGCACTGTTCCCCGTGGTGGTCATCGGCACCCAGGGGGCGCTGGCCTGCCTGGTGGTCTACCTGATAGGATTCCCGGTCATGAAGCTGTGGCTTCGCAACAAGGCCTGGTATCAGAAGGCCCAGAAGGATCTCAGAACCAAGGGCAGTGCCTCAATCGGCGGATTCACCCTCATGTCCGGCGGCGGTGGCGGGTTCTCGTCCGGTGGTTTCTCCGGCGGCGGTTTTTCAGGTGGCGGCGGCTCCTCCGGCGGTGGTGGTGCCTCCGGAGGATGGTAATGCCGATTCCAGCTCAAGGCGCTCTCTTCTTCAGGTCATGCAAACACGGTTGAGATCAGGTAGGCGGTGTAGCCGATATAGCAGGCCAGCAGCACCGCCCCTTCAACACGATTGATCCTGCCCGGCCCGCGAAAACCGTAACAGGCCAGGAACAGGGCCAGGGTTAAAAGCCCCATGACCACCATATCCCGTGTAAACACAGACCGGTCGAAATCCAGCGGGTGAATGATCCCCGCGATCCCCACCACTGCCAGCGTATTAAACAGGTTAGAACCGATCACATTGCCCAGGGCAATATCATGCTCATTCTTCCTTATGGCGATGATGGAAGATGCCAGCTCAGGCAATGAGGTCCCGATTGCCACAATAGTCAGACCGATGATCAGGTCGCTCACCCCCAGTTGCTGGGCAATGGCAACCGCACCCCATACCAGCAGCCGCGAACTGGCGATCAGCACCAGCAGTCCGGCTGCCAGCCAGAAGATCGCACGATTCAGCGGCATGGTGTGCTGCTTCAGCTCCACCTCAGTCTCATCTGCCAGGGTATCTCCCCGTTGCTGCAATCCTTCACGGATGGTCCAGGCCATCAGCAGCGCAAACAGCCCCAGGTGGATCAACGCATCAAAACGGGTCAGCTGCAGATCATAAGTTAGCAGCATGGCAACCACGGTCACCAGCACCAGCACCGGCAGCTCTTTACGCAGCACCTGCGAGTGTACCGCGATCGGGCTGATCAGCGCGGTAAGGCCCAGTATCAGCGCAATGTTTACGATGTTGGAGCCATAGGCATTACCCAGGGCAATGCCGGGGTTGCCCTGCCATGAGGCCAGGGCGGAAACCACCATCTCAGGGGCAGAGGTGCCGAACCCCACGATCACCATGCCGATCAACAGCGGCGGCATACCAAAGTGGCGGGCTGCGGCGGCAGAACCTTCAACAAAACGGTCTGCGCTCCAGACCAGTAAAGCCAGACCTGCCAGAACAGCGATAAATGGAACAAGCATGGGGTAGAACTCCTGTCGTTTCTAAAATAACTGATTTTGTGCTGCTGACCTCTCCCCCCTCCCGGCCTCCCCCCGCTGGGGGGAGGAGGAGAACTGTCCAGACCGGCAGCGCTACCGGTTTCCCGACCTCTTACCTACTGGGGGGAGGAGGAGTACCGGCCTGTTCCTCCCTCCCCAGGAGGGGGAGGGCCGAGGAGGGGGACGGAGCCGGGGATTAAGAATGTTGCCGGCCCTACGCCGTTGGACCGGCATCCTCCAGGTGCAGTTCCTTGATGGCCATTTCACGCAGTTTGAATTTCTGAATCTTGCCGGAGGCAGTCATCGGGTACCCCTCCACGAATTTAACATACTTGGGGATCTTGTAGTTGGCGATCCGGTCCTTGCAGAACTCCCGCACCTCCTCTTCGGTCATGGTCATTCCCTGCTTGACGATGATGGCCGCCATCACCTGCTCGCCGTACTTCTTGTCCGGCACGCCGTAAACCTGCACGTCGGAGACCTTGGGGTGGGTGTAGAGGAACTCCTCGATCTCGCGGGGGTAGATGTTCTCGCCGCCGCGAATGATCATCTGCTTGATCCGGCCGGTGATCTTGCAGTAGCCGTTCTCATCCATAATGGCCAGGTCGCCGGTATGCAGCCAGCCTTCGGCATCAATGGCCCGGGCCGTTTCTTCCGGCATCTTGTAGTAACCCTTCATCACCAGATAGCCCCGGGTGCAGAGCTCCCCCTGCTTGCCCGGCGGCAGGGTGGCGTTGGTCTCAATATCAACTATTTTCACCTCCACATCCGGCAGGGCCCGGCCCACGGTGGCCACCCGCAGCTCAATCGGGTCGTCGGTGCGGGTCTGGGTGATCACCGGCGAGGACTCGGTCTGGCCGTAGGCAATGGTGATCTCCGAGGCGTGCATGTCGCGGATCACCCGCTTCATCACCTCGATCGGGCAGGGTGAACCGGCCATGATGCCGGTACGCAGGCTGGAGAGGTCAAACTTCCTGAAATCCGGATGCTCCAGTTCGGCAATGAACATGGTGGGTACGCCATGCACTGCGGTACACTTCTCCGCCTCAATGGTCTGCAGCACCTTTAAGGGATCAAAGATCTCCACCGGCACCATAGTGGAACCGTGGGTCACGCAGGCCAGCACCGCCAGCACACAGCCGAAACAGTGGAAGAACGGCACCGGGATGCAGAGCCGGTCCTTTTCGGTAAACTTCATGCACTCGCCGATGTTGAAGCCGTTATTGATGATGTTGGCGTGGGTCAGCATCACCCCTTTGGGGAAGCCGGTGGTGCCGGAGGTGTACTGCATGTTGATGGTCTCATGGCAGTTCAGGGTGGCCTCAACGGCAGCCAGTTCCGCATCGGATACCTCTGTGCCCAGCGCAATGATCTGCTCAAAATTCATCATACCTGCCGGGGTGTCCTGGCCGATAAAGACCACGTTCTTCAGGAACGGCAGCTTGCCGTGCTGCAGGTTGCCCGGTTCGGATGTTGCCAGCGCAGGGATCACGTCGGTCAGGGTCTTGACGTAATCGGTATCCTTGAAGGATCTGACCATGAACAGGGTGGTGGAGTCGGACTGCTGCAGCACATACTCCAGCTCGGCTGACTTGTAGGCGGTATTGATGGTGACCAGCACCGCCCCGATCTTGGCGGTGGCAAACTGCAGGATCACCCATTCCGGCACGTTGTAGGCCCAGATCGAGAGATGGTCCCCCTTTTTGACCCCCAGCCGCAGCAGGCCCTTGGCAACCTGACGGCAGACCTGGTTAAACTGGTCATAGCTGTAGCGCAGCCCGCGCTCCGGGTAGACCAGGGCGTCGTTGTCGGGAAATCGGCGGGCGATGTCGTCCAGCAGGCTGCCGATGGTATGGGTGATCAGGTCTGACATGATGCTAACCTCCGGTTATATTTTCTTTTCACCAAAGCAGTGGTCGTGTTGCGTATGAGGCAGACGTATAACTCATTGAATTTTTAAGTTTTGCTGCATAGCACAGCAGTGGATGGCCGTCAAGTCTCCCGTGTCCGCTCATACGCTGATGCGGTTCAGTATTCTCTCAGGTTTGACATGGTTTGAAATGCTGGTATTGTTCCTGATGGTGTCAGCTACACAAAATCTCTGACTCTCGGGAGAACGGTTCTATGGGTACCATGCGTATACTGGTTGCAGTTGCAGGCTGCTGGCTGTTGTTTGTATCGTTGTGCGGTTGTGGCGCCAAAGAGCAACCCAAGGCACCGTTGCCGGCAATTGAAGTAACCGTTGCAGCGGCGCAGCCTAAAACCGTGCCGGTGGCCTTCCCCTTTGTGGCCGAGATTCAAAGCTCCCATCAGGTTGATATCATGGCGCGGGTCAGCGGCTTTCTTGAGAAGATCAGCTACCGAGAGGGTGAACCGGTTCGCCGGGGACAGGTGCTGTTCCAGATCGACAAAAAGCCGTTTGAAGCGGCAGTCAATGCAGCCAGGGCCGAGGTGGAGAGCCGCAGGTCGCAGCTGTTTACCGCCAAAGCCAACCTTGATCGGGTCAAGCCGCTGGCGGAGCAGAACGCAGCCAGCAAGAGTGATCTGGACAACGCCATCGGCAATTTTCGCGCTGCCGAGGCCGGTCTGCAGCAGGCCCAGGCCAATCTGGACAAGGCACTGCTTGACTTGAGCTACACCACCATCACCTCGCCGGTCAGCGGCGTATCCGGCCAGTCTCTGGTCCGTGAAGGCGCCTACGTTGCTGCCGGCAGCAGCTCAGCCAAGCTGACCTATGTTGCCAGGCTTGACCCGGCCTGGATCGATTTCAGCGTCTCGCAGAACGAACAGGCCGCCATGAGTAAAGAGGTGGAGAGCGGCAGGATTCTGCGGCCCAAAAACGGACAGTACACGGTACAGCTGGAGCTGGCTGACGGCAGCCGCTATCCCCTGACCGGAGTGGTCAATTTTGCCGACCCCACCTTTGATCGCGAGACCGGTACCTACCTGGTGCGGGCCGAGATAGCAAATCCCAAAGGGATGCTGCGGCCCGGCATGTTTGTCAAGGCGTGGCTGAAAGGGGCCAGCAGGCCCAATGCCATTACCGTACCCCAGCGGGCCGTGATTCAGACCAGTAACGGCCATATCGTCTTTGTGGTCAACGGCAAACAACAGGCCGA
>CAZYMK010000171.1:0-6973 GCA_964648885.1 uncultured Geobacter sp.
CCGAGTACTATCTGATGCCTGCCGCTCTTCCCCCGCACTCAAAATCGGTGCTGCGACGCCTGATGCTGCCGATGGCCTTGATGCTGACCCTGCTGGTCATCGGGCCGGCGGCCCTTTTGTGGCATCAGCACCAGGTACACAGCAATGACCGGCTGGCCAGTCTGCAGGAGAGCATTGCGCGGGAATTCACCTATGACCTGAGAAACACCGCAGCCGGCATGGAGCTGGCATTGCAGGTTCTTGCAGATGATCCCCGTGTGGTCAGTGCCCTGCAGTCCGGTAATCCCCAACGCCTGCTGCCGGTCTGGCAGACGATCTTCGGGCAGATGCGTCAGGATCACAAGATCACCCACCTGTATTTTGTCGATTCCCGCAGAATCTGTCTCTTGCGGGTCCACAAACCGGATAAACGGGGCGACCGGATCGACCGCTTCACCATGCTTCAGGCAGAACGTTTCGGCGCTCCGGCATCTGGAATCGAGCTGGGGCAGCTGGGCGCGTTTACCCTGCGGGCGGTGCTGCCGGTCTTTGACGACAACAAGCTGCTGGGCTACCTTGAGCTGGGCAAGGAGATCGAAGACGAACTGCAGAGCCTATTCATCAAGCACCGCACCCCCCTGGCCCTGGTGATCAACAAAAGCTACCTGAACCGCTCTGCCTTTGAAGCCGGCAAGTCTTATTTCGGCTGGGAATCAGAATGGGAGCGCCTCACCAGCAGCGTGGTCCTGTATGCCTCCCAGGGGCGTCTCCCCGACGCGTTTGCCGCTGTTGCCGAACAGGCAGGCACAGGAAAGCGGCAGACACCGTTCATCAGCCGCGATATCGCCTATGACGACAAGACCTGGCGCACCACCCTGGCGCCGGTGCAGGATGCTGCCGGCACCTTTGTCGGCCACTTGCTGATCATGAGTGATCTCTCTTCGTTAAAGGCCGATTTTCACCAGACCCTGCTGTATGGCCTGGCTACTGTTGCCCTGCTGCTGCTCCTGCTGCTGGGATACGTCTACCTGTTGCTGCAGCGTACCGATATCCTGATTGCTGATCAGCAGCACAAGCTGATGGATTTTTCAACCAGGGTTGAAGAAAAGAACCTGGAGCTGCACGCTGCCCTGACCAGGGCAGAAGAGGCCACCAGGGCCAAGAGCGAGTTTCTGGCCAACATGTCCCATGAAATCCGCACCCCGATGAACGGGGTGATCGGCATGACCGGCCTGTTGCTGGACACCGGCCTGGATCAGGAACAGCAGCGCTATGCCGAGACAGTCCGTAAAAGCGGCGAAAACCTGCTGGAGATCATCAACGATATCCTGGATTTTTCCAAGATCGAGGCCCAGGGGCTCACCCTGGAGGAGATGGTGTTTGATCTGCGCACCGCCCTGGAAGATACGGTGGAGCTGTTGGCAACCAAGGCCCACGACAAGGGGCTTGAGCTGACCTGCCTGGTGGACCCTGCCCTGCCGTGGGAGGTGTGCGGCGATCCCGGCAGATTGCGCCAGATCCTGATCAATCTGGCCGGCAATGCCATCAAGTTTACCGAACAGGGAGAGGTGGTCATCTCGGCTGAGCTGCTTGGCTTGAAGGACGGCAGGGTCCATATCGGTTTTTCAGTGCGCGATACCGGCATCGGCATTCCAGCGGACCGGCTGGAGGCTATCTTTGAGCCGTTTACCCAGGCCGACGGCTCCACCACCCGCCGGTTCGGCGGCACCGGCCTCGGGCTTGCCATCAGCAAACAACTGACCCAACTGATGGGTGGGACTCTCTCGGTAACAAGCGATCCAGGGCGCGGTTCAATCTTCCGTTTTGATCTGATGCTGAAGCAGGCCGGTGAGCAGGCCGGGAGCGACCCCTGTTTTGCCCCGATTGAAGGGCTGAAGGTGCTGGTGGTGGATGACAACGATACCAACCGGATGCTGTTGATCACCCTGCTTGACCAGTGGGGCTGCCGGTACGATACAGCCTCCGACGCCCCGACCGCCCTCTATATGCTGCACGAAGCCGCACAGCTGGGTGAGCCGTTTACCATGGCGCTGCTTGATTGCCTGATGCCGGAGATGGACGGTCTGCAGCTTGCCGCACTGATCAGCCGGGACCCGAAGCTGCAAGGGACCCGTCTGGTAATGCTGACCTCACTGGGGAATCGCGGAGATGCGGAGCTGTTGCAGCAAAACGGCATTGAGGCCTATCTGGTCAAACCTATCCGCCGTCAGCACCTGCATGACTGCCTGTCACTCGTTGCCGGCCGGGTTCCGCAGGCTGACAGCGCTCCCGCGCCGCTGATCACCCGCCACAGCATCAATGAAGCCCGCCATCAGACACTGCGGATCCTGCTGGTTGAGGATAACCCGGTCAATCAGGCGGTTGCCGTTGCCATGCTCAAGAAACTCGGCTACCGCTCTGATGTGGCCGGGAACGGTTTTGAGGCGATTGAAGCGCTTTCCCGTATTGCCTACAACCTGGTGTTGATGGACTGTCAGATGCCGGAGATGGACGGCTTTGAGGCAACCAGGGCAATCCGGTCTCCGGACGGAACGGTCATCAATCGCTTGGTGCCGATCATTGCCATGACGGCCAATGCCATGCAGGGTGACCGTGAAAAATGCCTTGCTGCAGGTATGGACGATTACCTCAGCAAGCCGGTCAAGCCCCAGCAACTGGCCCAGATGCTGACAAAATGGCTGCAGCAAGACAGCAACACTGATACTGCGGAAGCGTGTGATCTGGTACCGCAGCCTGAACAGCCGCAACTGCCGAACGAGACGTTTACGCCGAATGAACTGTTTAAGAATCTGGGCAGTACCGGCATCATGTGCGATATTATCACCATTGCCCTTACAAGCCTGCCATCCAGACGGGAAGAGATTGCCGAGGCCATCCGTGCCGGGGATCTTGGCAGGCTGAGACAGGCAGCTCACACCCTGAAAGGGATGTCGGCCAATCTGTCCGCCTCCTCTCTGCAGCAATTTTGCAGCAGGCTTGAAGAAGCTGCCAAAGACGCAGACCTGGAGCGCCTTGTTGGCCTCCTGCCTCAGCTGCACCAGCAGACGGCTGCTCTGATTGCCGCACTTGAGGCGTGGCGCACAGAGCATGCGGTAACAGAACGACCCCGCTCATGAGCCATACTGCTGCAGGCTCTGCAGCAGTATGGCCGCATCACAAAACCCCTTGACCTCTCCCCCTTGAAAAGAGATAGTACGGACCTCTCAATTACGTCGCAGGAGCCCCCATGTATCGTGAAGAAACAGCATCGCATGATGACCTGAGCAGCCGTATTTCCTCCCTCCGGAGGTCACTTTGACCTTGACCGCAAGCGTGAGGAGCTGCAGGAGCTGGATGCCCGCATCGCCGCACCGGGATTCTGGGACGATCCGTCCGGTTCCCAGGAGATCCTGAAAAAACGTACGGTCCTGGAAAAACTGATCCAGAGCTGGGATGGTCTCAATCGCCTGGCAGATGATGTCAAGGTGATGATTGAGCTTGGTGAGGAGGCTTCAGATGAGGCGGTCCTGGCCGAGGTGCATGGTATGAACCAACAGCTGCAGTCCGCAGTAGAGGCGGCTGAGTTCCAGCGGATGCTGTCAGGCTCACATGACAAAAGCGGCTGTTTTGTGTCGGTCAACTCCGGCGCCGGCGGCACCGAATCCCAGGATTGGGCCAACATGCTGCTGCGGATGCTGCTGCGCTACTGCGAAAAAAAAGGCTGGAAAGCAGTCATCACCGATTATCAGGACGGCGAAGAGGCGGGGCTGAAGTCGGCCACCTTCAGCGTGTCAGGAGAGTTTGCCTACGGCCACCTGAAGGCCGAGGCCGGCGTGCATCGCCTGGTGCGGCTCTCTCCCTTTGACAGCAACAACCGGCGGCACACCTCCTTTGCCTCGGTCTTTGTCTTCCCCGAGATTGAGGAGGATGATATCGATATACGAATTGCCGATTCCGACCTGCGGGTGGACACCTACCGTTCCAGCGGTGCCGGGGGGCAGCATGTCAACACCACCGATTCTGCCGTGCGGATCACCCACCTGCCCACCAACATCGTGGTGGCCTGTCAGTCGGAGCGCAGCCAGATACTGAACCGGGCCACTGCCCTGCGGGTGCTGCGGGCCAAGCTGTACGAAAAAGAGATGGAAGAACGCAGCGCCAAGGCCTCGGAGATCGCCGGCGAGAAAAAGGAGATCGGCTGGGGCAGCCAGATCCGTTCCTATGTGCTGCACCCCTACAAGATGGTAAAGGATCTGCGCACCGGTGTGGAATCAGGCACGCCGGACGTGGTACTGGATGGCGAGCTGGACCCGTTTGTGATCCCGTTTCTGATGGGGGTCCGCCGGGATGTAAAGGATGAGGAGTAAGGTGATGAGAACCCTGCATGTTGTCTGTCTGGTTACCCTGCTGTTCAGCATGACCGCTACCCCCGGCTGTGCCGCCCCCCGCACCGCCACGACCGATCAGACAACCCTTAAAAGCGGCTCAAGCGTCAAGTATGCCAAGGGGGTACGCCGTCTCGGGTTTGCCATCCAGATGGGGGCCTTTGCCGATGTAAAAAATGCGGAACGTTTTACCGCACGGTTGCAGGACAAGGGTATTGAGGCGTTTTACTACCGCAGGGACAACGGCATCTATGCCGTCCGCTTCGGTGACTTTTCCAGCAGAGAAAAGGCCCGTGCCGCTGCCAACCGCCTGGTGGCAGACAAGCTGATCGACAGTTTCTACATCGCCCCCCCCAGCGAGGTGGTCTTTACCGCGCCCCAGGAACCGAGCCTGAGACAAGGTGGCCCGGAGCTGCGCAAACCGCCCCAGCCGTATCCACCGCCTCGTACCAATGAGCTGGGGCTGCCGGTTGAAGAGCCGCCAACCGTTGCCAAACCACCAGCCCCCAAGCCGGGTGAACGGGATATGGGCTATATTGCGGCCCGCACCGCAGAGCGTTTTATCGGTATCCCCTACCAATGGGGGGGCAACACTGTGGTGGATGGCCTGGACTGCAGCGGCTTTACCCGGGCGGTCTACAACCTGTGCGGTATCAACATCCCCCGCACCTCCCGCGAACAGTACAAGGTCGGCAACCCGGTAGACAAAGCCGAGCTGCGCGACGGTGATCTGGTCTTCTTCGGCAATTCAGAGGCCAGCATCAACCATGTAGGGATCTATGTCGGTGACGGCAAGTTTGTCCATGCCCCCCGTCGCGGCGAAGAGATCCGCATCACCTCCATTGACGAGTCCTATTTTGAGCGCCGCTTTGTGGGCGCCAGACGCTACGTCCAGTAACAAGGAGCACCAACCATGGCCATTATCAGACCTTTTGCAGCAGTACGCCCGCCGGTTCATCTGGCCCCCCGCGTGGCAGCCCTCCCGTACGATGTGATGGATGTGGAAGAGGCCCGTCAGATGGCAGGAGACAACCAGGATTCGTTCCTGCATATCTCCCGCCCGGAGATTGATCTGCCCCCCACCGTTGATCCCCACGCCGACGAGGTCCATAGCAGGGGCAAGCAGAACCTGCAGCAGTTTCTGGAGCGCCGGACCCTGCTGCAGGACCCGGCCCCCTGCTACTACATCTACCGCCAGCGGATGGGTTCCATTGTCCAGACCGGCCTGGTGGCCTGCTCTGCCGTGGATGACTACCAGACCGGCGTGATCAAGAAGCATGAGCATACCCGGGCCGACAAGGAAGAAGACCGGGTTCGGCATATCGACACGCTGGATGCCAATGATGAACCGGTTTTTTACCTCTTCCGTAACAATCCGGAGGTAGAGGAGATCCTGGCCAGTGCTGTCTATGAGCAACCTGACTACCACTTTACCAGTGATGACGGCGTCTCTCACACCCTCTGGGTTGTAGGAGATCCGACGCTGATCGATCACCTGACCGGGCTGTTTGAGAAGATCCCCACCCTGTATGTGGCAGACGGCCACCACCGCAGCGCTGCCGCTGCCAGGGTGCGGGACCTGCGCAAGGTTGCCAACCCCGGCCACACCGGCACTGAGGAGTACAACTTCTTCCTGACCGTGATCTTCCCGGAAAGCCAGCTCAACATCATGCCGTACAACCGGGTGGTCAAAGACCTGAACGGCCTGAGCTGCTCCGCCTTTCTTGAACAGCTGGCCCCCGCCTTTGAAATAGCCCCGGCTCCTGATGCCTTTTCACCGCAAGACAGGCACCAGTTCGGCATGTACCTGGAACGGCAGTGGTATCAACTGCGGGTAAAGCCCGGCGTTGCTGATGAAGGCAACACCGTGGGCCGCCTGGATGTCTCGATCCTGCAGAACCGTCTGCTACATCCGGTGCTGGGTATTGAAAACCCACGTACGGACAAGCGGATCAGCTTTGTGGGCGGTATCCGTGGCGTGGAAGAGCTGATTCGTCTGGTTGACAGCGGTGAGTATGCCGTGGCCTTTTCCCTGTTCCCCACCGGCATCAAGGAGCTGATGGAGCTGGCCGACGATGATCAGATCATGCCGCCCAAATCAACCTGGTTTGAACCAAAGCTGCGCAGCGGACTGTTTGTGCATCTGTTGAGCTGAAGCCATGCGCTACTGGCTCTTCAAATCAGAACCGGGCTGTTTCTCTTTTCAGGATCTGCAGAACCGCCCCAACGCCACCGAGCACTGGGATGGCGTACGCAACTTTCAGGCCCGCAACTTCCTGCGGGATGAGATCAAGAGCGGCGACCGGGTACTGTTCTACCACAGCTCCATCCCTGAACCGGCAGTGGTCGGCCTCTGCACCGTGGTGCGAGACGGCTACCCGGATCACACGGCGCTTGATCCCACTGCTGATCACTTTGACCCCAAGGCGACCGTAGAAAAACCGATCTGGTACATGGTGGATGTGCGGGCTGATCAGCCGTTACTTCGACAGGTACCGCTGGCGGTCATCAAGGAGCACCCGGAGCTGCATCAGATGCCGCTGGTGGGCCGCAGTCGTCTCTCGGTGCAGCCGCTGACCGAAACCGAATTCCGAATCATTGTAACTCTG
>CAZYMK010000172.1:0-6880 GCA_964648885.1 uncultured Geobacter sp.
CTGCGTGGGGCGACTGCGCACAGGCCGTTGCAACAAGCACTTCAGTATCATGACGGGGGATCAGTGCTGCCGGGGAAACCATGAACTCAAGGCCGTCGAACTCCTGGGTTCCCAGAATATGCTGCAGCGGCTCACGTTTGCCGCGTCGGGCCACCATACTGCGATAAGCCGCCAGTTCATGGTCATGCAACGGCTTGTCAAAATGCAGATACAGTCCCATCCGCTCCATACCGGTGGCGGCACAGAGCAGCCATTCGGCCTCACGGCGGGCGTTCTCAACCCCCTTCTCAGATAAAAAGGAAGCGGTCCAGGCCAGCACCTTCAGCGGTGTCCAGGGTTCGTCAGTTCCCTTCACTTTGGGCCTTCAGCGCTTCCATCTGGTAATGGGTACGCAGCGACTCGGTGATCTCTTCAATGTCACCGGCCATGATCGAATCCAGACGGTAAAGGGTCAGGCCGATCCGGTGGTCGGTCATCCGACCTTGCGGAAAGTTGTAGGTACGAATCCGCTCGGAGCGGTCACCACTGCCCACCTGCTGCTTGCGGTCGGCCGCCATCTTGGCGTTCTGCTCCTGCAGGATCGTGTCCAGAATGCGGGTCTTCAGCACCTTCATCGCCTTGGCCCGGTTCTTGATCTGGCTACGCTCCTCCTGACAGGCCACCACCGTGCCGGTGGGCAGGTGGGTGATCCGCACTGCCGAATCAGTGGTGTTGACGTGCTGGCCACCGGCGCCGGAAGAACGGTAGACATCAATCTTCAGATCAGTCGGATTGATATCGATATCCACATCTTCGGCCTCGGCCATAATCGCCACGGTGCAGGCGCTGGTATGAATCCTGCCCTGGGCCTCGGTCTCCGGTACCCGTTGCACCCGGTGCGTGCCGGATTCATACTTCAGCTTGGCGTAGACATCCTGGCCTTCAATGGAGGCGATCACCTCCTTGTACCCGCCTCGCTCAGACTCGGAACAGGAGAGCAGCTCCACCTTCCAGCGGTTTTTCTCGGCAAAGCGGGAATACATCCGGAACAGGTCACCGGCAAACAGAGCTGACTCATCACCACCGGTTCCGGCACGAATCTCCAGAATAACATCGCGGGAATCATTGGGATCTTTGGGCAACAGTAGCAGCTTGATCTCGGCATCCAGCCTGTCCCGTTCTTCAGTCAGGCGGCTCAGCTCCTCGTCCGCCATCTCCTTCATGTCCGGATCAGACAGCAACTCGCGGTTCTCTTCCAGTTCGCTCAGCACCTTTTTATAGCGTCGAAACGCCTCGACAATCGGCAACAAATCCGAGTGTTCACGGGAAAGCTTGCGAAACTCCGGCTGGTTGGAGATGATGGTCGGATCGGAGAGCAGTGATTCCAGCTCCTGGAATCGTATTTCAAAATCCTGAATTTTATCGAACATCTAAAGGCCTTTCATCGTAAATGGTAAGCTTGGATTTCGTATGGACGGCAACTCAATTAAGTACCCGCTCACCCTGTATGATGATCGGCTTACCTGATGCAAACGAGTAGAGCACATCCGGGCAGATGTCGGCGCCGTTCGGCCAGACGATGGTGCCGGTTTCCTTGTCCACCCGCACCTGCCTGAAATAGTCAAGGTTCTGTAACTGACTGAAGACACCGTCATAACGGCTGATAATGCGGTCCATATCAACCACTGCGGTAAGACCATCTTCAAAAGTCAGTTCCAGTAGATGGGCTTGCAGATGCTTCACCCCAACAACGTCAATCATAAACATGGCAGTTACTCCAACGGTGCAATCTTCTTCAGTTCTGAACGCAGTCTTGCCAGATCCCAATCTTCCAGCAGTTCCAAGCGGTGTAATGTGGCCCACTCCATTACCAGCCCAAGCGCCCGTGGCGGAAATTTTCCTGCCAGCACAGAGAGCGATTCTATCGCCACCTCAATCTTTTATATTCACCATACCGGGCGTGGAAGTGGGGCGGATTGTGCTCATCGTAGTACATTGCAATGATAATCCCCAAAAAGCGGCAAATTTCAGGCATCGTGTTTCTCCGAATTCACTTTTCATTCTTGCACTATCCCCAGCCCTACTACCAAAGAGCAGGGAGTAAACTTTGAACCAACTCCGTTACTGCGTCCCCTCGCCCCTCAGTGGGAAAGGGACAGGGTGAGGGGTGGTCTCATTGGTTATCCCCATACTGCTCCGTCTCTTCGCAAACGCTTTCCAGATAGACTGTATCTGGACAGAAATCAATGTTGTCAGGCCATACCACCGTACCGTGTTCAGGCCGCACAAGCGAGAAATACCCTGGATTGGTTAACCTGGTAAACGCCGGATACGAAAGGTACGGCGAAACATCAAAGATTCTACGTTCACCATTCGTGAAAAGAAGGCGCAGACGGTGTCCAGCCAGGGAAGATACTTCTACAACTCTGGGGTTCATTGCTTCACCTCTCAGCGCAACGGATCAATCCTGAACAGTTCACCGCCCTTAATAGCTATAGCCCAATCTGCGGTCAGCTCTTCCTGATGAATTTCTATCCAGGCCTGCACAAGCTTCATCTTGTTGGTGGGCAGCCCACCGGCAATCAATTCACCACCGGGAATGCCGATGACAGCCTCACGCCCCTGGTATTCCACATGAATGTGTGGGAGATGGTGCTGTAATGTTACTTCACCAGCGCCTGCGGAAAATTCGGGCTTTGGGGATTAACCGCCAGTGTGCGTGTTGCCGGGATCACCACCAGATCCATATCTTCCATCGGCACGGTTACTTCATCACCAAGCACCAGCGCCCCGACAAAGGCGCTGCGATTCTGAAAGCGCACCATGACCGGCCCGACGTAGGATACCAGGGTTTTCCGGCCATCAGCGGTGGTGACCTCCCGCTTTTCGGCTTCTTCCAGATTTAACTGCAGTCGCACATGCTCTGGTATGCAGAGCGTCAGTGCGCCGGTATCAACAAGAGAGGTGGTGACAAGCTTGCCGAGGGTTACTTCTTTCGGGTTTGAGAGTTCGATTTCTGCATGCACGCAACCCATAGCTGACTCCATTTTTATGACAGACCCTCATCAATTAGCCCATAAAAAGCATTTGAAACACAGAGGCACAGAGGTCACAGAGTAGAATCTATGAGCTAAAAGCTTGAAACTGTTTTTTGATTCACCCGCAAGGTATGCATTATTTGCTTTTAAGCTTTTGATTTCTCTGTGTTCTCTGTGTCTCTGTGTTAGTTAACTGCCGTTTGTAGGATCAGACCTGTGTACTCAGTGCGTATTTTTCCATGCCTTGTGCAGGGAAGCAAGCGTTGATGCAAACATACTGAGTTCCTGCCCGCCCTTTTTTTCCCACTGCGATATGCTGCCGGCGGTTGTTGCCAGCCGCTTGGCAAAGACCGCCTGGGTCTCTCCCAATTCGGCGCGCCAGGCGCGGATATGATCACCGGTCAGCGGTTCAGGAAAGCGGGGCGCAGCCGGTGCTTTACTCACCTTTTGATTCTGGCTCTTCTTGACGGATGGCGGTTTTTCCAAAGGCTTGGAGATGACAGGATCTGCTTTTACAGCCTTCTTTTTTTCAGCCGCTGATCTGACCGCTGCTTTGCCTTCTTTGGTTGGAGTGGTTGCAACGTCTTCTGCCATATCTACACCAAAGACGTCGGACAGGCCGGTTGCAGCAATGCGGCGGCGCGAGGTGGTAGTGTCGGTAGCCTGTTGCAACGCAGCGGTTACGTCAACCAGTTCCTCATGGTTGACACCCCGCAAGAGGAAGAGTTTTTCCGGGGCATGATCAAGCCGCGCCCCCACACCGTACAGCACCGCTGCAACATGCTTGCACATGTTGGCCCAGTCCGGACAACTGCAGGCAAAATTCATCTCTCCCGGCAGCGGAAACAGACCGGTCTGGCGGTGGGCAACCACCTCCATCACCCCTCCGGCCAGTTTGCCCCGCAGCAGATCGATCAGCGAACCGATCTGTCCGGCGCAGGCCGACTTGACCTCTTCCCATTTCTTTTTAGTCAGCGGCGCAATACTGATGGTGACGGTATACAGGCTGGAACCGCTGACCACCGCCTCAATCTTTCCCGGCTGGATATCCAGATGGCAGACCGAGCCGTTTCTGACGTAGGTTCTGCCACGGGGCAGCCGGTTGTCATAATCACTGAAAGAATCCATGTGGTCGCACCAGCCCTTGCCCCAGAACGATGCGGCAATCGTGCGTCCACTGATCTCCACCGGCTGGACCTGCATCCCCTTTTTCTGCATCTTGGCCAGTTCTTTTGCCGCTTTTTCACGGCGCTGTGCAACCGGCACATACGCGGGCCAGCTGTCATACCTGCTATACGACGAACTTTTTCTGCGTCTCATAACGCCGCCTTTTCAAGATCAAGTGTCACGAGGCTGAGCAATGCCTCATCATCCATTTCTGTCAAAAGTTTTTCTCCACCTTCCAGCAGTTCATCACTTAAGCGCATCTTGTCGGCTATCAGGGCGTCGATCTTTTCTTCAAGGGTTCCCTTGCAGACAAACTTATGCACCAACACGTTGCGCTTCTGACCAATACGAAAGGCGCGGTCAGTGGCCTGATTTTCAACCGCCGGGTTCCACCAGCGATCAAAATGAATGACATGGCTGGCAGCGGTCAGGTTCAGACCGGTGCCGCCTGCCTTGAGCGACAGCACAAAAAACGGCGGGCCATCTTCATGCTGAAAGCGGTCCACCAGTTTCTTGCGATCCGACACCGCTGTGCCGCCATGCAGCACCAGACCGGGACGGCCAAACAGCTGGGCAAGATAGGTGGCCAGCGGACCGGTCATCTCACGGAACTGGCTGAAAACCAGCAGCTTTTCCTGACGTGAGGCGATCTCTTCAACGATTTCCCGTAATCGCGCAAACTTGCCGCTTTGCTCCTCGGGATAGTCGCCCGTTTTCAATGCCTGGCCCGGATGGTTGCAGATCTGTTTGAACCGCATCAAGGCAGCCAGAATCAGGCCGCGACGCTGCATCCCTTCGCTTTCTTTCAGTGACTGCGCCAGCTCCTTGACCGCCTGACCGTACAGTTGCGCCTGAACCTTGCTGAGGCTGCACCAGGCTGTCATTTCAACCTTGTCCGGCAGATCGTCTATCACCCGCTTGTCGGTCTTCAGACGGCGCAGAATATAGGGCTGCACCAGTTTGCGCAACGGTGCGTAGGAGGGATGTTCTCCGCTTTCCATGGTCTTGGCAAAGGCCTTGAAGCGGTTGGCGGTTCCCAGCAGGCCGGGGCAGAGAAAATCAAACAGGGACCACAGATCACCCAAACGGTTTTCCACCGGCGTGCCGGTGAGCGCAAGTCGTGCCCGTGCCTGAACCATCTTGACCGCCTTGGCCTGTTGCGTGCCCGGGTTCTTAATGGCTTGCGCTTCGTCCAGCACCACCAGGTTCCATCTGAGTTTACGCAGCCACTCCTGACGCTGCAGCATGCCGTAGGTGGTCATGACCAGATCGATACCGGCAAAGGGAGCTTCACCAGCTTGAGACAGCCGTTCCAGCTCTTGCGGGGGCAACTCTGAGGAGTGCAGCGACAGAACGTTTAAGGTCGGCGCAAACCGGGTCATCTCGCTTTTCCAGTTGGCAAGCAGCGAGGCGGGCAACACCAGCAGCGAAGGGCTGTCTGCCTGCCGGGCCTTCTGGATCAGCAGCAGTGCGATCACCTGTATGGTCTTGCCAAGCCCCATGTCATCGGCAAGACAGGCCCCCAGGCCAAGTTCAGAGAGAAACCAGAGCCAGTTGAGGCCGGTCTGCTGATAGGGACGCAGTGTGGCTTTCAGCTCTTCACCCGGATGGATCGCCGCAAGGGTGGCCGGTTCCCGCAGGCCGGCCAGCTGCTCACGCAGGCGCTCACCTGCCTCGACAAAAGCCCAGCCCTGCTGTTCCTGAGTCTGGTCGTTGGCTGAAAGATCCCGCTTGACACCGGCCAGAAGCCGCATTCCCTCAATAAAGGAGAGCCCATCAGATCCGGTTTCAGCGGCAATGCTGCGCCATTGCTCCAGGGCCTGCTGCAGCTTTTCGCTGTCAACTTCCACCCACTGGCCACGCAGCAGGGCCAACCCCTGACCGGCTGCCAGCAGTGACGCAAGCTCCTCATCGGTAAGCTGATCGTTACCCAGAGCCACCCTGGCCTGAAAATCAAGTAGTGTTGCGGCGCTGAAGCTATTTTTTACTGTAGTGTCGATCGTCACCTGCACCCGTGGACGGGGACGGTTCTTCCACCAGTCCGGCAGCCGCACGATCAGACCGCTGGCCTCAAGCTCAGGAACGTTTTTCAGTAAAAAGTACGCTTCGTCCGGCGTCCAGGCCAGAGGGTGATAGATATCAGTACTTTCCAGCAGCTCCTTAACCCATGGGCAGCGACTACCCGCATCATACACCGGCTCCAGCAGACGCAACAGCGCCTCGCGATTCTTTGCGCCGGAAAATTCGGAGAGCGCCTGGCTGAGCGGCTGGTGTTGTGCCCGTGCGTTTTTACCCAGCCTGGGTATGTAGGTGGCCATAAAGGCAAAGGGAAATTCCGGATCGTTCTTGTTTTCAGCGAGATGAAAACAGACCCGGCCGACCTGCTTCCAGGCCGGGGCATACTGATGCAGGAAACCGGCCAGACCCTGCTCGGAGCTGCTGATCTGTTGTGATGCCCAAAGGTCCAGATCAGACCAGATGGCAGATAATATCTCCGGATTACAGTACTCGGCACCCGGCATGGGGGGAATATTCAGGGTGATCAGGGCAGATTCGGCGGGGGTTGGCAGCGGCAGCGGTTCAGGTTTTCCGGTTGAGGGGGCACGCTGACACAGAGCGCTAAGGTAGCGAGCGCCAAAATCCCTCCAAAACAGCCAGGAAAGGGGCCAATCAGATGCCGAAGCACCACCGGCCAG
>CAZYMK010000173.1:0-6810 GCA_964648885.1 uncultured Geobacter sp.
AGCGGTTTGTACAGAAAATCGTTGGCGCCGGTTTCCAGGGCCTGCAGCTTGGTGGAGCGGTCAGAAAGGGCGGTGGCAACAATCACCGGCAGGTTTTCAGTGGCCGGGTTGCTGCGCAGGGTCTTCAGTACGGTAAATCCGTCCATCTCCGGCATCATCAGGTCAAGAATGACGATGTCAACCGGTTCACCGGCAAGGGTGTCCAAGGCCTGTTGCCCGCTCGTGGCCGGGATCACCGTGTAACCGGCATTCTCCAGGATTCCCTTGTAGAGCTGCAGGTTCAGGCTTTCATCATCAACACAGAGTATGCGTGGTTTCTGGTCGTTCATGGTTACGGCGTATCCTTGGTCTGGATCGGTAGTGTTCGGTTATCAGGTGGTGCGGTTGCTCATGCGGACTTCTCCCCCCTCCCGGCCTCCCCCCGCTGGGGGGAGGAGTAAAGGCTTGCCCCCCCAAGAGGAGTAACGGCTTGTCCCCCAGGAGGAGTAACGGCTTGTCCCCCAGGAGGAGTAACGGCCTGCTCCCTCCCCGGAAGGAGAAATGGTGTACTCCTTCCCCAGGAGAAGTAAACGCTTGCTCCCACCCCAGGAGGGGGAGGGCCGGGGAGGGGGGAGCAGTCACGTTGCAAAAGTACTGTCTAACCTGCCAGCAACAGCTGTTCCAGCAACCGGCGCAGCTGTTCCGGCCTGATCGGTTTGGGCAGAAAGGCATCCATGCCGGCTGCCTGGCAGGCGATGCGGGCCTCTTCGGTATCATTGCCGGTCAGGGCGATGATCGGCACCCGCTGCTCCCGGTTCTCCATCTTGCGAATGGCAGCGGTGGCCTCATAGCCATCCATATCCGGCATCTGGCAGTCCATGAAGACCAGATCAAAGGGGGCCAGGCAGAACAGCTCCACTGCCTCACGGCCCGAGGCGGTCACGCTGAGGTTTATCCCCAGCTTGTCCAGCAGCATGGCCAGTACCCGCTGGTTCAGGATGTTATCATCAGCCACCAGGGCACGCTTGCCGCTAAAGGGCAGGGCGGTGCTGGTTGCTGCGGCAACATCGGCATTGCCGCGTTGCAGCTCCTGTATCAGGGCGATCAGACGAGCCTCGCTGACCGGGCGGGTGATGGCGGCGGTACAACCGGCCTGTTTCAGCTCTTCACCGGTCAGTTTGGCAGCCGGCGGTACTGCCAGCAGACGCAGTGCCGCAGGGTAGCTTGTGGCCAGGGTCTGCAGTCCCCCGTACCAGCGGTCGTCCGCATCTGTCTGCCAGGCCAGCAGCAGGGTCGGTTCAAGCTCTTTGGGCGGCAGCTCATCCGGGTGAGCCCGCAGGATCACCGGGTTGAATCCCAGCCTGGTCAGGGTGGCGGCCTGGCTGATCCGCACCTGTTCCTGCGGTGCCACCACCAGGGCTGCCCCGGTACCGGCAAGAACAGCAGATTCCTCCGCATCCAGTTGAGGCCGCAACGCCAAGGGAAGTGAGAACCAGAAACGGGAACCTTGTCCGGCAGTACTCTCGAATCCGATGCTGCCTCCCATCAGAGTAACAAGCTTTTTGCTGATTGCAAGTCCCAAACCGGTACCGGTCGGACGATTTTCTCCGGAGACCGCCTGATAAAACTGCTCAAACAGCCGTCCCTGCAGGTTTTCCGGAATACCGCAGCCGTTGTCGATGACGGTGATCCGGTACTCCATCAGGGTCTCATCCAGCGGGCTGCCGTCCACCTCAATCTGCACCATCCCTTGGGGAGTGAACTTGACGGCATTACCGGCCAGGTTCAGCAGCACCTGTCTGATCTTGCCGATATCACCCACCACCTGTCGCGGCAGCAGCGGCGGATAGATCACGGTCAGTTCAGTCTGCTGGGCTGCAGCCTGATTGGCCAGCAGGTCGGCCACATCATCAATAGCCTTGCGCAATGAAAAAGGCACCGGCTCCAGGGTCACCCGACCCGACTCGATCTTGGAAAAATCCAGAATGTCGTTGATGATCTCCAGCAGCAGGGTGGCGGCGCTGTTGATGGTCTGCACATACTCACGCTGGGTACGGGTCAGCGGGGCATCCTGCAGCAGACTGGCCATCCCCAGAATACCGTTCATCGGGGTGCGGATCTCATGGCTGACCGCTGCCAGAAACTCGCTTTTGGCTCGGCTGGCTGCCTCTGCCTGCTCTTTGGCTGCGCCAAGTTCATGGGCAGCCCGGTGCAGGGCAGTCAGATTGGCTACCCTGGCTGAAAGCTCGGTCCGGTCGATCGGCTTGGTCAGCAGATCGGTGCCGCCCAGTTCAATACTTTTGATGCGGGAATCACGGTCGGCCAGGGCCGTCACCACCAGCACCGGCAGCAGGTCATGGCAGGGGTTCTGGCGCACCTGCCGCAGTACCTCATACCCGTCCATAACCGGCATCATCAGATCAAGGATCATCAGATCCGGGTTGCAGTCGTTCAAGAGTTGCAGGGCCTGTTGGCCGTTGGCAGCGGTAATGATCTCATACCGTTGCGCCAGCATCCCCTGGTAGAGCTGCAGGTTCATCGGTTCGTCATCAACACACAGGATGCGGGGGCGATAAGATAACTGGGTCATGGCGTGTTTGGCTCCCTGATCGGCAGACTGACGGTAAAGCTGCTGCCCACACCAAACCGGCTGGTTACGGTGATACTGCCGCCGTGCAGCTCAATCAGTCGTTTGGACAAGGCCAGTCCCAGGCCGGTCCCTTCCCGGTTGCGGGTCATGGCCGGTTCTATCTGGGAAAACTCCTGGAACAGTTTGGGCAGATCCTCTTCACGGATACCGATGCCGGTGTCGCTGACCTCAATGATCAACTGCTGCAGCTGATCAGCTTCAACCACCGAGGTGACCACCCGCACCTCGCCGCCGGTGTCGGTAAACTTGAGGGCGTTGGAGAGCAGGTTGATCACCACCTGCCGCAGCTTGACCTCGTCAACCACCAGTATCAGGCCGTCCGGGTGTTTGGTAACATACTGCAGGGCAACCTCCCGGCGGGTAAACTGTTCTGAAAAGATGGACTGCACCTGCTGCAGCAGCTCGTTCAGGCTGCAGGGGGCCGGTTCCAGCTTCAGGCGGCCGGCCTCTATCCGGGAGAGGTCAAGGATCTCGCTGATGATCTGCAGCAGGTGGCGGGAGCTGGTCAGCACATTTCCCAGGTAGTCCTGCTGCAGCTGGCTGACCGGGCCGGTGATACCGTCATGGATCAGCTCGCTGAAGCCGATGATCGAATTGAGCGGGGTTCGCAGTTCATGGCTCATGTTGGCCAGGAAGTTTGATTTGGCCTGGCTGGCTGCCTCGGCAGACTCCTTGGCCCGCTGCAGCTCCTCGGCAACCCTGCGTCGTTCGGTGATGTCGCGGACAATGCCGATGGCGGTCAGGCCGTCGTTCAGGCTGACCGATGAGAGGGTCAGCTCCAGGGGGAATTCACTGCCGTCCTTGCGTAGGCCGAACAGCTCAATGCTGCGACCGATGGCAGGCCCTTCAGAGCTGCGTTGCCAGTAGGCGATGCCGTTACGGAGGCTCTCGTGATAGCGTTGTGGTGCCAGCAGCTGATGCAGGTCATGGCCCACCACCTCTTCCATGGTGTAGCCGAAGATCGCCTCGGCCGCCGGGTTCCAATAGCTGACCTGCCCCTTGCCGTTCATCATGATGATCGCCTCACCGGCATTGCGGGTGATGATGCTCAGCTGGCGTTCACTGGCAATCAGGGCATCGGTCAGATGTTTGCGGCTGGTGATGTCGTGCCAGGCGGTCAGAAACTGCTTTTTCCCCTCCAGTTCCAGTACCACCGACGATATGGAGAGGGTGCGCCGGCCGCCTCCCTTGGTGGTGATGCTGGTCTCCACATTGCGGTTTTCCCCCAGCTTGATCAACAGGGCCAGCTCGTTCAGCACCTCCCGCTGTGCTAGTGGATCGGGGTAGAGCAGATGCATGAAGGAATCGCAGCTGTTGGCCTCGGCCATGCTGTAGCCGGTAATCTGTTCCATCTGACGGTTGTAGATGCTGTAGTGGCCGCTGCTGTCGCTTAGGGTGATGCCGTCGCCGATGGTGTCGATCACGGTCTGCAGCTTGCGGGAACTCTGCTGCAGGTGCTGTTGCTGCTCTTCCAGCGCTGTTTCTGCCTTGATCCGCTCTTCAATGGCCCGGGCCTGCTGGTAGTTGCGTGAGGCCTGGGTTGAGAGCTGGTGGGCGATCTGGGCCACAAAGCGGCAGACGGTCTCAAACCGCTCGCGGCTCATGCGCGGTACCAGGGCCAGGGCCTCGGCAAACTGCTCCCGGTCGGCACCGATCACCTCGGCATAGGGCAGTATCGTTGCCGGATCAATTGCTTCATCAAGTACCTGGCCCACCACCCAGTTGGCAATCTTGCGGCTGCCGGCAAAGATACTGGTGCCGCCGTCCAGCAATCCGGCACTGTGGCAGGTGGCGACAAAGCTCTCGCCGGACCGGTCTACCCCCATTTTTCTGTTTGAATTTTTGCAGCGATGCAGCCCGACCTCGGTGGCACGGATAATGGAGCTGCAGAGCCGGCAGAAATTGACTGGTCTGGTGAGCGGACTGCCGTCCGGGGTGGTGATGATGCTGGAGATACCCAGGCTTTTGGTCAGCAGCTCCTGCAGCTGCTCGATCTCCTCCAGGTCAAACAGGTCGTTAAACTCCAGGTTGCCGCAGTCTGCCTCCGGCTGGGTCAGCAGGTTCAGGCGCTGCTCAAGCTGCAGGTTCAGCTCCTGGGCCCGGGCCTCGGCCTGTTTGCGATCGGTGATATCTTCCACCACCCCCACCAGACAACGGGGGGTGCTGTCGCGGCGGCGCACCAGTGATACATGCAGGTTGACCCAGATGATCCGGCCATCCTTGCGGACATAGCGCTTCTCGATGGTGTAGCCGCTCTGCTGCTGGCCGCTCAGCAGCTTTCTGACACTGGCCAGGTCCTCTTCCAGGTCTTCAGGCAGGGTGATATCCATGAAGGAGGCCTTCAGCAGCTCATCCTCACGATACCCGGTGATCCGGCAGAAGGCGCGGTTGACCATGGTAAAGCGTCCTTCCAGATCGCACTGCACCATACCGGCTACGGCCTGGTCAAAGGTGGCCCTGAAGACCGCCTCGCTCTGCTCCAGAGACTGCTCTGCCAACATCTTGGGGGTAATGTTCTGGTGGCTGATAACGCCGTAGACCTGCCCCTCAAGCTCAAAACGGGTGATGCGGCAGATGAACCAGCGCTCTTCATCCGGTGAATGACAGTCATATTCCAGCAGAAAGCAGGGGGCATGGTTGGCAAGCACTGCCTGCAGCCCTTCGCTAAACTGGCGGGCAACCTCGCAGCCGTTGGCTGCCGACTCGTTGCAAATGGCCAGGTAGTTGCCGTTGCTGGTAGCGCTGCCGCCGCTGTTCTGCTGGGCAAACCGCTTCCAGGCCTCATTGGTCTGCAGGATATCGCCGTTGTGGTCCACCACGCAGATGTGCGACGTCAGGGAGTCAAAGACCTCCTGCAGAAACACCAGTGTGTTGGTACGCGCATCAGCCATGTGGTTTCTTGCCTCTAAAAAAGGGTCAAGGGTCAAGGGTCAGGGGTCAAGATGAGAGTCAAAAGCTTTTTGCCCCTTGCCCCTTGCCCCTGTCTTTACTCCAGTACCCGTTTCATTTCAAGCAGCAGATCACCCAGCAGCACCGGTTTGGTCACATACCCGTCCATGCCGGATTCTATGGCCCGCTCTTTTTCACGCAGCAGGGCGTGGGCAGTCAGGGCGATGACCGGGACGTGGCGGCCCTGCTGCTGCTCACGCTCGGCCTCCCTGATCAGCCGGGTGGTAACCGCGCCGTCCATCTCCGGCATCTCCAGGTCCATCAGGATCAGATCGACCCCCCCCTCTTTCCAGCGGGCAAGGGCCTCTTCGCCGCTGATCGCTTCTACGGTACGGTGTCCTGATTTTTGCACCAGCTTGCAGGTCAGCTGGCGGTTCAAGTCATGGTCATCCACCACCAGAATGGTCAGCGGCGCGCCGCTCCAGCCCTTGGGCAGCTCTATGGCTTCCTGTCGGTTTACTTCCAGCTCACAGTCGCATACCTCAAGCGGCAGGTCTACGTTGAAACAGCTGCCGCTGCCATTGTTGCTCTGCACGCTGATCTCGCCCCCCATCAGTTCGGTCAACGAACGGCAGATGGAAAGCCCCAGGCCGGTGCCGCCAAAACGGCGGGTCATGGTGCCGTCAGCCTGTACAAACGGCTTGAAGATCTCCTCCAGCTTGTCTTCGGCAATGCCGCAGCCGGTGTCGGTGATACTGAAACGGACCCAGTGCCCGCCGGAAGGGTGGTCAAGGTGTTCGGCCCCCAGGATGATCTCGCCCCGGGTGGTGAATTTGACGGCGTTACTGAGCAGGTTGATCAGGATCTGCTTGATCTTGAGCGGGTCCCCCTCCAGTGAGTGGGTCATGTCCGGTTCTATCCTGGTGGCAAAGGTCAGCCCTTTTTCTTCGGCCAGGGGGCGGGTCAACCGAATGATGCTCTCCAGCAGCTCATCCATCCGGAAGCAGTAGTTTTCCAACTGCATGGCCCCGGCCTCGATCTTGGAGATATCCAGAATATCCCCCAGGATGTTCAGCAGGTTTTCAGCAGAAATCCGCATCAGCCCGGCATAGTCCTGCTGTTCCTCGTTCAAGCCTGATATCTCCAGCAGTTGCAGAAAGCCGATTACCCCGTTCATAGGGGTGCGGATCTCATGGCTCATGGTGGCCAGAAACTGGCTCTTGGTGCGGTTGGCCAGCTCGGCCTCTTCCTTGGCCAGCTGCATCTGCTGCATGGCCCAGGTACGCTGACGA
>CAZYMK010000174.1:0-1096 GCA_964648885.1 uncultured Geobacter sp.
TACCATAATCTGCAAAGTTATTGATACTGATGTTCCTGTAAATGTTCCCGTAAATGTTCCTGCAAACGAAAGGCAAAAATGGTTTATTGAACAGCTTGCTGCGGGATGTGATGTTAAGGCTGCTGACATTTCGGAGCATTTTCCAACTCCTTAAATAAAAAACGCACCTCCGAAATATTTTTTTGAAAACGGTCTCCTCAGCGCCGTGTCACCTATCAGAAGCCGAAAGAATCGGCAATCTGATCATGGAGGCACGGTATGCTATTCCCCACTCACAACCCCGCACAGCAGGCATTCAACTGGTACTGCCGCAGCAATAACATTACCGAAGCAAACGCCACCAGCGCCGCATATGATCTGCGCCCCCATGTGAGCCGCATCCGTAAACTCTACAGAAGCTAGATTGGGCATACCATCCCCTATGATGACCAGGATTTCAGGGATGCCTATCTGCTGGCCTACTTTCCTTATTACATTGAGCCGATCTGCCATCTGCTGGAAGCAGCGAACCTTCCGGACTCACTCTTTGCCGGTGATACGCTGAAAGCGGCTTTCTTCGGTGGCGGCCCCTGCCCGGAAGTATTAGGTCTGGCCGCCTACCTCCGCAAAAGGGCTCCCCGTCTTGCCCGAGTTGAGGCAACAGCATTTGACCGGCAGCCTGGCTGGAACTCCATCCAGCAGGGTCTGGTGCCTGCTATGATGAACTCCTATAAATCAGGCCATACAACATTTGACCTGAACTGCAAGCCCTGTGATGTTGTAGAGTGCCTCTCAAGGCAATGCACCTGTGGCGCTGCTGATCAGCAGATCATCATCGGCCAAAACTTTCTGACTGAAGTGTACACCAACCGTGCCAGTGCCATAGCTACCTTTGAACGACTGATCAGGCGCTCAACCTGCAGGTATCTGGTGTTTGTTGAGAACAACTATTCTGAAGTGAAGAGCCTGATGAATGAATTGTCTGCCCATCTTTTTGCCAAGGGATTGACCACATCAAAGCCGGTTGCCGAAACAACAACGATAACCCCCAACTTCCGTCTACCACAGGTATTGGGGCAACATCTCTTTACTTGGGAAGATGGGCTAAAACCAAGAA
>CAZYMK010000174.1:1106-6754 GCA_964648885.1 uncultured Geobacter sp.
TGATCCAAAATCGATGTTTTCATGTGTAGCTCCTCCTTTGCAATATGAAAACAGTATAAACGGTATTTTAGTATTTTCCAAGTCCCTTAGGTTCTGCCCCTTTTGCCAATGGTAGACAACTTCATTCAATTCGAACATGGGAATGCTCCTTCGTGACATATCAGTATTCTGTATGGACGTAATTCCATACATGAATACTGATATGCAGGTTGGCTCCCCAGAAAAAGAACAAGTGGAAAATTAAGCTGGCCCAGCTATAGCCTGAACTGGAAAATAAAGTTGGCCCAGGGGGTGGCAAATAACTTTGGCCACATACCGCCTAAAGTGGAAAATTACCATGGCCCTCGACATTCTTGAGATAGCGAGGTAAGCCATGATCATCTCCGCCAGCAGACGCACCGACATACCGGCCTTTTACAGTGACTGGTTCATGGGAAGGATACGAGAGGGGTTCTTCCACCGGGTTAATCCCTTTAACAGCAACCAGGTCTCAGCCTTTAGCCTCAAGCCTGAGCATCTTGATGCCATCTGCTTCTGGACCAAGAACCCGAGACCACTTATGCAGCATCTGGATGAACTGGACAGCCAGGGCTACAACTACTACTTCCAGTTTACCCTGAACCCATACGGCAAGCTATTTGAACCAAATGTTCCGGCACTTATGGATCGTATTGCCACCTTCAGGGAGCTGGCCGACCGGATCGGGCCGGAACGGGTGATCTGGCGTTATGATCCGATTATCCTTTCCGGTGCCTCACCAGTGGCATGGCACCTTGCACAGGTGGATCGAATAGCAGAACACCTGAAGGATGCCACCCGTCGCCTGGTGTTCAGCTTTTATGACTTCTACGGCAAGGGACAGGGCCGCCTGCATGCGGCACTGGAGGGAACCGGCACTATTCTGAGGGATATCACTGCACCGGATAGGGCTGATCAATTGCAGGAACTGGTAAAGGGCTTTAAATTCATAGCAGATCTTTACAACCTGCGTATGCTTTCCTGCAGTGAGGATCTGGACCTATCTGCACTGGGTATCGAGCATGGCGCCTGCATTGACGGCACACTGATCCATGAACTGTTTGGCGGCAGTCCTTCCATGACCAAGGACAGAAACCAGCGTCAGGCATGTGGCTGTATTGAGTCAGTTGATATGGGTATCTACAACACCTGCCACTTCCGCTGCAGTTACTGCTACGCCAACTTCAATGAAGGGATGATCGAAGCCAACTGCCGGAAGCACTATCAGGACAGCCCGTCCCTGTTGGGCAGGCATAAAGGAACTATCGAGGTACAGACCACGCTGCATAAAAAGAAGAAGTGCGGTGGATGTCAGCCGTCACTGGGCCTGATCTGAAAAGAGCTGTTTGGAGTGGGGTGCATAATGATTCCAGGCAAAATACAGTTAATGGGCGTTCCGGTAACGATTGAGATCGGCAATGCCAGGGCATGGCGGAAACAATCACTGGAAGCACGGTACGGTGGCGACCGCCTGGTCATAGATGAGCAGATAGCATCAACACATTTGCGAGAGATCAGCTTTGTCAGAGAACTGATAACGCAGATACTCTACACCATGGGTGAGAATGAACTTCTGAACAACCGGCATTCACTCAACCTGTTTTCACGGATGATGCATCAAGCCCTGCAGGGGATTATCCAGTCGGAGATTGCACAACATGGTAACCAGATACCACCGGATGCGGAACATGATGAGTGCTACTGGGCCTATCTGCTGGCGGATGCGGGGGCGCTGTCCGACAAGAACGATGGAGAGCTGCTTGACACCTGGGACATTGAAGGATTGGACGAATACTTTTTTGACCATGAAGAGCCTGATGATGACTATGAGTACGATTGCATGCGTGATCATGCATCGGAAGAAGCTGACAGGTATGAGGACTATGGGGCAGAGGTTGTCAAGAGCTTCTGGGACGAGTATTTCGAGCCGGATGAGCGGGACTCCGCATCGTGGACCGACTATGCGGATCGACATGAACGATCCAATGACAGGGGATGGTATTACGAAGATGATGACTGACCCCTGACACTGGATGGGGAAGGTGCCACTGTAATATGACACAAAAATCAAGGAGCAAACATCATGGCCACACTCAATAAAGCAATCCTGATCGGCAATCTGGGCAAGGACCCGGAGGTTCGAGTAACCGCCTCCGGACAGACGATGGCGTACTTCACGCTGGCAACCAAAGAGCGGTTCAAGAACAGAAACGGTGAACGGGAAGAACGCACCGAATGGCACAACATTGTCCTCTGGGGCAGGATTGCTGAAATTGCGAGGGACTACCTCCACAAGGGAATGCAAATCTACATCGAAGGACGCCTGCAGACCCGCAAATGGGAGGATAAAAGCGGTACTGCCCGCTACACCACCGAGGTTATTGGTGATGTGATGCAGATGCTGGGCAGTAAAGGAAACAGTACCAGTCAGGGGGCTCAACGGGAAGACCTGACAGGCATGCCTGAATTCGATGATTCAGAGATACCGTTTTGATAGGAGTAGCCACTTCTGAACAGCTGTTTCTCGGGCTAGCCGTTGTGGTCTTTCTTCTGACCG
Source organism: uncultured Geobacter sp. (assembly GCA_964648885.1). Taxonomy (GTDB): domain Bacteria; phylum Desulfobacterota; class Desulfuromonadia; order Geobacterales; family Pseudopelobacteraceae; genus Trichlorobacter. Next base: position 3,682 of record CAZYMK010000174.1, read on the forward strand.
CTATTACTGGCTGGCTGCGGCGGGCACAGCTGCGTCAGCGCCATATCCTGCTGATCTGGCTGCTGCTGACCTGCAGCTTTTCCCTGGTAGTGGTGTCACTGGCCGATCTGGTAAATTTCTCCCTGTTGGGTGAGGGTGCAGACCTGCAAACCGGACGGCTTCTGGCTGGATTGACTTCCTTTTGCGTAGTTTCCGTGGTTGCCGTACGAAGCAGCAGGGCATACCCGCTTGCCTGTGCCTGGTGGTTTACCGGTGTGGCTTGCTATACCATGCTGTCGGGCGACAGTACCCAAGGCATAGACGAGCAGTATCAGGTCTTAATCACCGGTATCCAACTGCTGGCCGCTGCTGGTGCCTTTATGCTGGTGAGCCGTTACAAGCAGAACCTGAATCACCACCAGTACCTGTCTGTCTTTGCAGCGTTGGTGTTCGGTATCATCTTTATCATACCTCTCTCATCAGAAAATCTTCTGGCCACACTGCTGGCAACTATGGTGATCATCCTGCTCTGGCTGCTGTACCGCCATGAACGCCGTGATGCCCCTGCTACTGCTGTGGTCGGCATGGGCATGTTGTTGCTGTTTGGCCTGTCTGAAGGCCTGTCTGCACTTATGGTGTGGTGGGCAGGAGAATCGGACCCGCGTGAAGGTATAGTCGGTTTTCTGCTGTTTGGAACTGCGGCGATCTGGGTCTGGAAGCGCAGACAGGGGCTGCCACGGGGCGTTTACTGGGTGGCACTCTTCAGCTTTCTGCTGCTGGCCTGCATGCAACTGGTACCTGAAGAGTTCAGCGACCACCAGTTTTTCGGATTGCTGGGGATCTTGCTGCTCTTCATCAGTACCCTGTACTGCTATGCTGGAGATGATCTTCCTGCACCTGTGTATAGATGGCCACAACGCCTTGCTGCAGCATGGTCAGGCTGCGTCTTTCTTGTCATACTGGCAGTAGGCTTGAGCAGCTATTTACTTCCCGTCTATGCCCTTGAAGAAAACCTGAGCCCTTCCCGTCTACTCGTGTACTTGAGAAAAACGCCCTTGTGGCCCGGCGACAAGCGTTTTATCGAGATAGCACTGAAAGATGAAGGATTGTGGCCCGATCAAGTACGCAGCGTACAGGATCCCACATTGAGCCTGGCTGAACATGTCAGAAAGGTGCGGCCTGCTGCTGACCAGTATTCCGGGATTGGCTCTACATCTGACGAGTATAGCCTTCAGAACGGGGTTAATACCTCCGCGCGGGGATTCCGCTGGATGCTGGACGGCGAGCACTGCCTGCTGATGCAGGTGGAAAAACAATCACCCGCCGGTGCCGCACACCTGAAACGTGGTGACCGTGTGCTTGCCATTGAGGGGGTTACGGTTAATTCCTTAAAAGACTATGCATCGTTTGACCGTTATTGGAATCAGGTCAAATCTCGACAAACCGTTGCCTTGAACGTGCAGGAGTTGTCAGGAAGGGTACGGGCCGTATCCGTCCCACTGGGCAGGGTTGAGCAGGACCCTCCTGTCAGCTCAATTGTATCTACACCCAATGGGCCTGTCGGGTATCTCTATTTACCCACCTTTCATAATGCATCGTTCAGGGACATTCAAAAGCACTTTACGCGCTTTAATAAAGCCGGAGTCAGGGATCTGGTGCTTGACCTACGTTACAACGACGGTGGTGATATTGAAAATGCTGCATTGCTGGCAAGCCTGATTGCAGGGCAGACATATGACGGTAAACTGTTTGTCCAGGCTGAAACCAATGCCCGCTATCCGGACCGAACTACTGCTTACCACCTCACGCGGCAACCTGAATCAATGGCCACCCGGAGACTGGTGGTACTGACTACTGACGAAACCTGTTCTGCCAGTGAGGTCATCATCAATGGACTGCGCCCTTATCTGCCGGTCTACACGGTTGGCAGCACCACCTGCGGCAAGCCATACCTGATGCAGCCGATCCGGTTTGGTGACACCATTCTCTATCCAATTACTGCCAGAGTGTTGAATAGTAAAGGCCTGGCTGACTACAGCACCGGCATCACACCTGACCATCGAGCAGACGATGACCTTACCCGAGCACCGGGCGACCCGCAGGAGGGTATGCTTAAGACAGCCCTGAAGGTTGTTGTGCAAGGTGGGTAGCTGGCAGAGTAATGGGTACCGTTTTTACTGTACCCCTACATTCCTGACCCCATCAGGCCTCCAGGCAGGAGAGATGACGTGCGAGCCTTTTTCCTCAGCATCCAACAGGCTTCCGAACGTCACCTTGAAGTCGCCCAGCTTGTTGTTGATCGCGTCCATGGCTATGGTGAGTTGCTCCTTCCTGCGGTTGTCCTCGAACAGGGAGGGCTGACTCTCTTCACCCTCCCGCAGGTTCGAAAGGCTGATCCCCAATAGGCGCACCGGCTGATCGACTTTCAGGCTGTCGTACAGCTTGACCGCTGCCTGATAGATGTCGCCGCTCAGGTTGATGTGGTGGCTGAGGGTGTTCTGCTTTTGCAGGTTGCTGAAGAAGTCGCCCAAGCGGACATAGATGCTGATGGTCTTGCCTGCCAGTCCGTATTTTCTTGCTCGCCTGCCCACCATCTCGGAGAGCTGCAGCAGTCGCCTCACTATCTGGTCACGGTCATCGATGTCTCGGGGCAGGGTCATGGAGTGGCCGACACTTTTGACCTGTTCTTCATCCTCTTGGGGGATCACCGGGCTATCGTCGATTCCCTGTCCCATCTGCTTCAGGTAGCTGCCGATGATCCCAAATCTCTTCCGCAGCAGCCCTTCATCAGAGCGGCCAAGTTCGCCACAGGTTTTGATGTTGAGGTAGAGCAGCAACTGCTTTTGCAGTTTCTTACCCACGCCGCATAGTTCTCCCACCGGCATGTTTTTCAGCACCTCCCCAACCCTGTCCGGCGTGATGACGGTGAGGCCGTCAGGTTTATGCATGTCGCTGGCAAGTTTGGCCAGGAGCTTGTTGGGAGCAATCCCTACTGAGCAGGTGATGCCAAAGCGGTGCTTTATCTTGGCCTTGAGCTGATAGGCGATGTTCTCTGCGGAACCAAAGAGTCGGAGGGAGCCGGTAACATCCAGGA
>CAZYMK010000175.1:0-6713 GCA_964648885.1 uncultured Geobacter sp.
CGCAAGGTTTTAGTCCAGAATTCGTGACGTTCGTCATACTCTTTTTTCAAGGTCTTGATCCGTGCGGCTGTAACGGCAGGGGCATCCTGCAGCGAGCTGTCCAGTGACTGCAGTACCACCAGATAGGCTTCGATGATATAACGGGGAGGCGGCAGGATATCGGCGATCAGGTCTTTGTCCGTCACAATCTCGGTATAGACCGGGCCGGTTACCTTAATGGTATCAATGGTGTTCTTGGCCAGAAAACCAAAGACGATAAAGCCGATGCTGAAGATGGCCAACAGCAGATACAGTCTGGACGAAAAGCGCATGACAAGCCTCCTGGGTTGTTGGACACCGTTGTCCGGGTATGTTCGTATATTCGTTACCGCTGCCTGTCAGGGTCTTCGGTTGATCCGCACCACCAGGTCCCCTTCAAACAGCAGCGGATGCCGACGGATACCGGTCAGCAGACCGGCAGTGGGGGCCACTACTTTTTCGATCACATTGCCGGAGAAGCTGTCATAGATGTAGCCAAGCTCCTGCCCTTTACGCACCCAGCGTCCCACCTGACGATCGGAGACAAAGGTGCCTGCCTTTTCAGCATAGACCCTGAAGGCGCTTTCGCTGGTAAAGAGAAAACTCTCTTCGTCCTCCTGTGCTATCTGAACCCCGTCCAACACTCCATTGCTGCCCAGGAACGCGACCAGCGCACGGAAGACCCGCTGGCAGTGCTCAAGCTGCAACGTGCCGGCCTGCCCCACCCGCAGCAGAAAACTCTGTCCCGGCCAGACCTTCCAGGCCGACATCAGGGTGGTGGTGAATACCGGCGACAGGGAGCGCTCCATGATGGCGGAAAGGCCGAACAACCGTGCACTCTGGCGTTCTTCGTCACTGGGGCCGTAGAGTCGTACCTGGGGCAGTTCTTCGAAATCCGCTCCTGCGGTATGGATATCAATACGCAGTTCGGCCCGCTTGGTGGCCTCCAACACCGCAAAAGCGATCCGCTGGGTGGTCTCGCTGATGGTGCTGCCGGGAAACATCCGGTTGATGTCGGTTTTATCAAAGGGCCAGGTACGGGTCCGCAGATTGACCCCCAGCACATTGACAGCCGGGATGATCAGCACCTTTTTCAGCAGTTTCAGTTCCGGATAGGTTCCTGCATCGACGCTCTTCAGGAAATCAGCCAGACGGGAGAGAATAAAAATACCGTTGATCTCATCACCATGGAGTCCGCCCACCAGGGCTGCTGCCGGATGACTTGAGGCCGGTCCGAGCTCATGACAGGGGATCTCGAACCCTTCTCGAACCGGCGCGGTCATGCAGAGTAGGTTTCGTTTCATGACCGCCCCCCCCGGCGGGCCATGACCCGCGCCATCAGCGATCCTTCATAGACCAGCGGATACTCCCGCAGGGTGAACAGAATGCCGTCAACCGGTGAGCGCACCTCGGACAATACGACCCCATGGAACGGCGACACGATGGTGCCCAGCAGCTCTCCCTGGTGCAGATCGGTCCAGTGGGATGCCGTGGGGATGAACATGCCGGAGGTCTGGGCATTGAGATAATGGACGTTGCTGTCGTCAGCAATATAGGGCTGATGAGAAAGGTCCGGCACCACAACGTCAGAAGCCAGCACTCCCATCTCCTTCCATACGTTCAGCAACCCGATCACCAGCTGGTCACCGTACTCCGGCGTGATACGCATCCCCACCCCCATCTCCACCACCAGACAGGGGATATTGCACGAGTTCAGGCTATGGGCCACGGTGGTTTCAAGCACGGTGGCGGCACCATGCAGCCAGATCAGATCCAGGTTCATGTTTTTTGCAATCGGCACCAGCAGAGGCTCAAACTCCTGATTGATCCGCACCTGGGGAATCTCCCGCAGGTAGATGTTGCTGGCATGGATATCCACCACCAGGGCTGCTCCTGCAAGGGCAGTCATAATGGCAGCTGCAAGCCGTTTCGGCAGGGGACCGGCTGATGAGCCGGGAAAGGCCCGATTAAGGTCGGTCTCATACACCGGCAGACTACGGGTAAGGGTATCAAGCCCCAGCGTGTTCAGGGCCGGATACAGTTCAACCGTACCCAGCAGCCCGTGGGGGTTGGAGCGTTGCAGCTGTTCAAGCCAGGCTGCCAGCCGGTGACAGACGTAGAGCCCCTCCAGTTCGTCACCGTGAATACCGGACAACACGGCAACCCTGGGGCCGCCGCTGTTACCGGTGAAAACCGTGCGACGGACCTCAAGCTGCTCACAATAGGGCATGGCAATGGTGTAAAACGTTTCGGTGTGCATAGCAGGGACGACGCTGTCCTTTCGGGTTGATTATCCTAAAAACGGCAGTTCATTAACACAGAGACACAGAGAACACAGAGAAATCAGAGGCTTAAAAACAAAATAAAGCGTACTTTTTGGGTGAATCAAAAAAATGGTCTCAAGCTTTTAAGTTATAGATTTTACTCTGTGCCCCCTGTGCCTCTGTGTTTCAACTGCTTTTTCTAGGATTATTGCTGCTGGACCTGCACTGTTACGATCGGTTCCGATCCTGCCGAATCCCCTTTGAAGCTGCCCCGCTGGGGCGCTGCATCATATGAATCACGACCAACCGCAACCGCGATATAGCGCTCATTGGCCAGTAGGTTGTGTACCGGGTCAAACCCGATCCAGCCGCCGCCGGGTACCAGTGCTTCAGCCCAGGCATGGGTAGCCCCTTCCCGCTGCTCTTCCTCTTCCCCCGGATCAAGATAGCCCATGACGTAGCGGGCAGGCACCCCCCAGGAACGGGCAATGGAAATAAAGAGATGGGCAAACTCCTGGCAGACACCGGCTCCCTGCTGCAGCGCATTGATCAGACCGGCATGCACAGCGGTTGAACCACTTTTGTACTCAAGCACGGTGGGGATCCAGCCCATCAGTTCCAGCAGACTCTGCATAACCGGCTGGTCCCGCTCAAACCTCGGAAACGCCCGGGCAGTATGATCGGCAAGCTTCATGATCGAAGGCGTAAGCGGGCTGCGGTGCAGCACAAAATCATTGGAGCGGGGCTCTCGCTTGATGGCATCATGCAGCCACTGCTGCTGCAGGTTCGGGGCAGTTGGCTCAAAGGCAAAGGGGTTATGGCGTCGAACCTCAACCTCGGCCTTCAGGCGGGTCACCAACCTGGTGTGGGACGGGATCACGCAAAAGTAATCAACCCGGTTGCCGAAATAGTCGCTGTAGCTTGCCAGCCGGGCATCAGGCTCAGTCTCCAGGCTGCAGAAGACAAGACGCTGCTGACCATCAACCCTGGGGGCCAGACGCAGTTCGGTGTGATGTTCACGGATTGGCTCGGCGTACTCAAGGATGGTTTCATGGTTGATCAAATAGCGCATAACAGTTCCTTGGTCTGAGATCACTGGAAGAACTCCCCGGCAAGGGCAGCATGGCACTGGCCTATTTTTTCCACGAACTGTTCAAGGTATTCGTGCAGTCCCTGGGCAGAGATATCCTGAGCAGTGGTGTCAACCATGGCAGAAAGCTGGCCGAAGGCGCTGGATGTAGCCTCCTTGCCCTGCAGACCGATAATCTCCAGGGCCTCAACCATGCGCTCGACAGAAAAGGCGATGGAGCGGGGAAACTCACGGTTTAGCACCACAAACTCGGCCACATCGGCAGGCATGAAACCGGCATGGTAGCTGCGGCGGAACGCCTCGAATCCGGACAAGGATTTCAGCAGAGCTGCCCATTGGTAATAGTCAAGGGCCGAGCCAACCATGGAGAGGTCCGGCAGGATGATGTGATATTTGACATCCAGGATCCGTGAGGTCATGTCGGCCCGCTCAAGGCAGCCCCCCAGCTCATAAAATGCATAGGCTTCCCCCCGCATCATGGTGGAGGCGGTCAGGCCATTAAAGCGGGCAACCTGATTACGCAGCTCCACAAACAGCGAGCTGGCCCGCTCTGCTGAAAGGGGCCCCTTCAGGCGATCGTTGAATCCCATCCAGATCTCGTTGACCGCCTCCCACATCTCTTTGGAGATACGATCTCGGGCCACGCGGGCATTCTCACGGAAAAGCCGCAGGCAGGTGCGGATGCAACATGGGTTGGTCCGTCCGGCACTGATAAACTGTACCACCCGTGGCGTGGTGATGCCGGCATCACCGAACAGCTCCTGATACATAGGTTCCGAGGAGGTGATCTGCAAGATCGGACGCCATTTGTCCTCCTCGCTCATATCCTCTTCAGCCTCCACCAGATAGAGGAGGTTGATCTCCATCAGACGGGCTGTCTCCCCGGCACGCTCCAGATAACGGGCCATCCAGTACATTGAATCGGCTATACGACTAAGCATCTCGGTTTCCTTGAATGAGGTATAGGTTCATACAAAACATTGACTTTATTCCGACTCCCTTATGCATGAACCTTATTACGTACAAGAGGCTTGTTGCCAGTCATGACATGCGCAACCAGCTTGTCAGGATCAAGTACAAGAAGCAGGTCATCAATATCACCCGACGCTTCAGGCTTTATTATGCTTTTTACATAGCCGGGGTCATTACCCATGATAAGGGGAAACTCTTCAAGTCTGGACAGGTCAAATTCCGGAACAGCATCAAGATCCTGAACAAGAACCCCTACCAGACCCTGAGAAGTCCTGATAATTACGATCTGCTCGCGGTTCTGGCTATCCTGGGTTTTGGCAGTCTCGCCGGACACGAAGACAAAAGCAGGGTTGATGACTGGAACGACATGGTGTACATCGCCAGTATCAGTCCCCTTGAAGGCAATAGTGCCTACAAGAGGTGGTTTTGAACCCGGCAATGCTGTCAGTTTATGCCCTTCCACAGCCTCTACAACAGATGAGGCCGGAAGAGCGTACACCTTGCCGGACACCAGAATGGTTGCGAGATCAACCGTCTCGTTGGACTTGATGCTGCCGGTTACGCACCTGACGTTCTCAGTCTGCTTTTCTATCTGCCGTACAGCCCCTATCGGTACAAAAACAAAGGCAATAACGTCATTAGAGTAATCGCCACTGTTCTTATATTCACGGTATCCTGAAGATGTCATGCAACCTACGATGTAGTAATTCCCGCGATGTATGATGATTTTTGAACTTCCGTCGCCGTTGGCATGCTCCAGAAATTCTTTCTCTATCTCCAGCTTGCTTCCAGCGGAATATTCTTTTGTTGTTGATGAGAGTATCGTACCGCTCCTGTCGGTGAACAGGGCAAATGACCCTTCTTTGTGCGGCAGACTGTCACACAGCATGGCACTGAATTCAGGCTCAGAATCGAAGACGATACCTATGCCGCCAACGATAGCATGCGGGTTCTCAAGTGACCGTATCGCGGCATGATAGATATATGTTGCCCTGTTTTCGTAGAGCCATGTCTTTTGGAATGCCGAAACAGCATAGCTCTGTGAATTTTCCAGCCTCAGTACTGATGCAAGTATTGTTGTATCAATTTTTCTTCCAGCAGCATTGGTGGTGTCTTCGTGCAGATTACTGGCTGCCAGAACGGTTCCTTCGGTGTCATATACAATGATTCGGGTATACACAGTATAAAGGGAGTTGATATAGGAAAGGATGCCGGTTATGTGTGCAATATCCGCTTCCGTCTTTTGCTCCAGGTCCAGCATGCGGCGTATATCGCTGGTAAGCGCCCACCAACGGCAATCATTTGCCCGCTCGTACAGGTTTCTGTCCATGATGTCTATCATAAGACGGGCGATGAATTTGACATCTGACAGGCTTGAGGAAATAACAGTCTGATACAGGTTTGTTATAGAATTTTCAAAAACCTCCCTGGTCTTTTGACCATTCTTTGATATCTGGCGCAATATGGCCTTGAGCCGCACCAGATCGCCTTTACCCCCTGCTGCCATCACCTGACCGTTCCAGACGACTCGCCTTAATGCCAGGTTTATATCATCCGCACCTGATACAATGGCGCTCAGCTCCGGGCAAAATGTGTCAGCATACTGCATTATCTGGTCAAGCATGCCTGAGTCTATGTTCTCCAGCAAGCCGGATGAAGATTTGAATGCATCGGCAGGCACCATCACATGGCCATACCAGCCCAAACCAAAGAAGCCCTGGTAACCCCTTGTTTTGCAGGTTTTTGCAAGATAATCCCTGCCCCCGTATTCTACGACTGAAAACTCGGTTTTTTCGTGAACACTGAACTGTCTTCCGATCGGTATTGTGGTCTCATCACTGCTGGCAATAACATGCCCTTTGCTATCCAGCAGGCACATGACAGACTTATCACCTTTGTTCTTGAGGCTTGAAAATATTCCTGCCATTTCGTCATTAAAGCGGAAGCAGAGGCACAGAACCCCTATGGGTTCACCGGACTCAGGATCTTCAATTTTCTGGGCATAAATAAGCGAACGACTTTCAGATGGTCGTAAATCTGTTTTCGAGAAACTTTCCAGATAGCCTTCCTGATGAATTGCTTCATGCACAATAGAATCATGGGAGTTAAATATGCCGCTTTTCTCATCCAGGTTGGCCAGCACGCGGCCCCGTTTATCAAGAATTATGATCTCATCGTACACCGTATATTTACTGCAATACTCCTTGAGTCTTTCAACCACAGACTCTTTTGAAACCTTGCCGAGAATAAACTGACGAATCTCGTTGTCTGTTGAAAGAAAACCGACATCCGCTGTCCGCTCATAAAGATTTCTTATAATGATATCAACGACAACTTGTGCCTTTGAGGTTATGTCCAAAACAGTTTTT
>CAZYMK010000176.1:0-6578 GCA_964648885.1 uncultured Geobacter sp.
GTAGAAGACAGCACCACGTTTTCAAATCTGCTGCAGCGCCGGATCAGCCAGACATTAGGGCTGCCCACCCTTGTGGCAGGCAGTCTTGCCGAGGCAAAGGAACTGGTTTCAGAACACTTTGATGAAATTCTGGTTGCGCTGCTTGACCTGAATCTGCCGGATGCACCGGACGGCGAAGTGATTGCCCCGGTGCTGGCTTACGGCATACCAGCCATTGTCTTTACCGGAACCTATAGTGATGAGGTGCGTGAAACTGTTCTGGCCCGCAATGTTCTGGATTATGTGACCAAGGAAAGCGCTGAAGATCTTAACTACCTGCTGAAGCTGATCCAGCGTCTGCAGAAAAACCGGACGACGAAGGTTCTGGTGGTGGATGATTCCTCAACTGCCCGTCTATACATCATGAACCTGTTGCGGCTGCGGAAGTATCAAGCCCTGGAGGCCGATAGTGGTGCACGAGCGCTGGAATTACTGGAAAAGCACCCGGACATAAAGCTGGTTATAACCGATTACAACATGCCCAAAATGGACGGGTTTGAGCTGACCCGCAAGATACGTGCAAAGTATACACGGGAGCAACTGGCGGTCATCGGCATCTCGGCTCAGGGCTCCGGCTCCATGTCCGCCCAGTTTCTGAAAAAAGGGGCCAATGATTTTCTGAGAAAACCTTTTGTGAACGAAGAGTTTTTCTGCCGGATCGAGCAGAACCTTGAGGTGATGGAGTATATCGAAGAGATCCATTTTTTAAGCCAGCGGGATTACCTGACCGGTCTGGGCAACCGGCGCCACTTTTTTGATGCGGCCCCCAAACTGCTGGCAGCAGCCAAACGTGAAGGCAAACCGGTCAGCGTGACCATGCTGGATATTGACCATTTCAAGAAAGTGAACGATACCTTTGGCCATGACGGTGGCGATGCCGCCCTGAAACATATTGCCCTGACCCTGCGGGAATTTGAGGCCCCCCGCACTCTGGTGGCCCGGTTTGGCGGTGAGGAGTTCTGTATCATTTTTATTGATGACAGCGGTGATGCCTCGCAACGGATTGAAAACCTGCGTCAAAAGGTGGCGGCCTCACCGGTGCCCTGGCAGGAAGGCCAGTTTTCAATTACCATCTCTCTGGGCCATCTCTGCAGCCAGGCCATTGATCTGGAAGCGATGCTGGTCAAAGCCGATGAATTACTTTATCGTGCCAAGCAAAGCGGCAGAAACCGGGTGGTTGAATTCGGCAATCTGGCAGATTGACAGGCAGAGATGGCTAACTCCGAGACTTTTGGTTACACAAAAACAGCAACAAGCAGTTGTCATCCTGTTTTTTTCTGATATCGTATGCACCGTTTGAACCACTGTTATACGGAGAGTTTTCATGGATTGCCAGGATCCAGCAGCAGGCATTACCATTAACGATCAGCTTCTGCTTGAGAAATGCCGCACCATTGAGCTGCTCAGCAAAGAGCTTGAGCAGTATCTGGTCAAATTTCACCTCTCCTGCGTTGCCGCCTTCAAGGATGCCTCGTTTCAGGCACTGTTCAACGCCATGATGGCAAGTGATCAGGGACATATCGCCGCCATTAAGCAATTTTACCAGAAGGTGAGAGCTGAGGCCGGTGAGTTGCAGCAGCTTGTCAACCGATTCAGGGTGTAACAGCCTACCACACTCATAAAACTGAACAACCCATTGGAACAACGAGGCACTGCATGAGTTTTCCCCTTGAACTCCGTTACCAGATCTGCATGCAGCCGATTGAGCTGCCGGTTTTTAATTCCGTGGCGTTAGAACTGCTGCAACTGCTGGCTGATCAGGATGTTGCCATAGAGAAGGTGATCGACACCATCAACAAGGATCAGGGACTGGCGATCCAGATCCTGCGTATGGCAAATTCGTCTGCCTACTCCGGCCGCTATAAATCCGAAACCATCAAGGAATCGGTCAACCGTCTGGGAGCCCGACAGATCACCTCTCTGGCAATGGCAGCCTCTCAGGCAGCCCTGCACCACTCGCCGGTGCCGTTGGTGCATGAGATCATGCAGGGGCTGTGGCAGCATTCCCATGCCTGTGCCGTGGGCTGCCGTTCGCTTGCCGGTGCCATCGGCAGCCGTGATCTGGCTGAACAGGCCTATCTGGCCGGTCTGCTGCATGATATCGGCAAGCTGTATCTGATCAAGGCCATGGAGCGGATCAGCCTGGATCCGGCCAACCAGTGCAGCCTTGATCTGGAAACCGTGCTGGATGTCTTTTCCGACATGCATGTGGAGCAGGGCTGCCGGATCATGGATCACTGGGATATTCCCCAACGCTACTACCAGATCGTGGCCCATCACCACGATGACGAGCCTGATCCAGAAGACCGGCTGCTGGCCATTGTCCGGCTGGCCAACTTTAACAGCATGCAGTACGGGCTTAATCTCTATCCGCAATATCTGCAGCCGGAAAACACCCTGCCCGAGGCAAAGCTGCTGGGGGTTTCTGACGAGCTTCTGGCCCGGCTTGAGACCGATATGAAGGCTGCCTGCGCATGATCGTGACAGCCGTGTTACCAACATCAGATCCTACATCAGCCCCGATTCAGGGACCGTTATGAACGTACTTGATCTCTACAGCACCCGTATCCAAAAGACCTTTGACGAAGATCATGACGAGATTGTCGCTATCTTCAAGGCCAACCCCAAGGCAAGCCTCAAGCTGATCAACTACTACAAGGGCCTGCTGCTGAGCTATCCGGCCACCATTGCCGGTCTTGATCGCAATGTGCTTGATCTTGACCTGCAGGCCGAGCAGGCCTTTACCGTTGAACATGGCCGGTACATCTTTATCCGCAGCCCCCTGTTCAAGTTTGATCTGTTTGCCCAGGCCCAGTACGTCAATGTCAGGAAAAAGGCGGCCTCCTTTGTCAAGTTCTGCTATGTGGAGATCATGGCTGAACGCCGCAATTTCCTGCGGCTGGAGCTTGAGCAGCCAACTGACGTGCGGATGATCACCCCGGCCGGTTTGCTGGAGGGCAAACTGCATGATCTTTCTCTGTCTGGTCTGAACGTGGCAGTGCAGGATTACTGCCCGCTGGAGCCGGGCAGCGAGGTGAGCATCAACTTCAGCCTGTTTGACAGCGAGCATCAGCAAACCTTCAGCCTGAACCTGCCCGCACGGCTGATCAGCATTACAGATACCGAACGCCCCTACTGTTACAAATTTGTCATAGATCTTGATAAAGCTGCTGAGCGCCAACTCTCAAAATTCATCTTTCAACGCCAGGTAGAAATAATCCGTGAAATCAAGGACGGAGTATTGTAGCCATGAACACGATACTGAAGTCATTGTTAATGACTGTGCTGATGCTGGTCTTTTGCCTGCGGGCCGATGCAGCAGAACCGCTCAAGATCGGTGTGCTGTACTGGTCTATGAACATTCCGGGCCAGGTGGCCATGCGCAAGGGGCTGGAGGCAGAGGCAGAGCGGATCAACCGGGCCGCAGCCAGGGGAAAAGGACCGGCTATTACGCTTTTGCCCAGCGTGGCCGGTGATGGACAAGAGGCGGTGAACCGTCAGCGGTTGCAGATGCGTGATCTGGTGCGGCAAAAACCGGCCGTGATCATTGTGCAGCCAACCGACAACGCAGCCCTGGCCGAACCGCTGCAAGAAGCCAACAAAGCCGGTATTCCGGTGGTGGCCTATGATCAGTACATCAGTGGCGGCACCCTGGCTGCCTATATCACCTCAGACAACTATCAGGCCGGCTTTTTAAACGGCGAATACATCGCTGCACGGGTACCCGCACAAAAGCCTCTTAATCTGGTGCTGGTGGAATACCCCTACATCTCCAGTACGGTCGAGCGTGTCAACGGTTTCCTTGATGCCCTGGCCCAGTACCGGATTCCGTACAAGATCCTGAAAACCTACAAGGCCGTGGAACCGACCTCCGGACGCCAGGCCGCTGAGGCGCTGCTGCGGGATTTTCCTGCCAGGGGGAGTGTTGATCTGATCTTTACCGTCAATGACGGCGGCGGCCTGGCAGTGGTGGACCAGCTGGCCAAGGCAGGCAGGACCGAGATTATGGTGGCCACGGTGGATGGCGACCCGGCCTCGGTGCAAAATATCCGTAAAAAGCGGCTGACCGTGGTGAACAGCGCCCAGTTCTGCGGTCCGCTGGGGGCCCAAGCCCTGACCACGGCCTATCAGATCGCCCAGGGCAAACAGGTAGCGCGCCAGCAGCTGGTTCCGGTTTTTCCGATTACCCGTGAAACCATGGTACGCTATCCAGGCTGGCTCGGGCCGATCCCCCAACCGTTCACCAAGCCCTGGCCCAGCAGGCAACCGCAGTGGAACGGTGCTATCCGCAGCACACCGCAGTAACTTAAGGGAAAAACCATTCTGATGCCGCAACAAAACCAGAATACCGACAAATCACTGAACGCCACCGGCATGCAACAGCTGGAACGGCGCATGTACGTTGCCTTTGCCGCTATGATTGCCCTGATGGTGCTGGTCATCCTGCTCTCTGCCGGAGCCTATTTCCGTTACAGCCTCAACAAGGCACAGGATGATCTCTCCACTCTGCTGACCAGCATACTTGCCGATTCTGTCAGCAGAATCAGCTTTTCCGGCAAGTATCAGGCCCGGTTGCTGCTGGAGGATATCAAAAAGCAACACCCTGATATCCATTATCTGCTGGTGGCCGACACGCAGGGAGAGATAATTGCCCACAGCACCCCGCAGTTAAACGACACCCGGCTTGCCCCGGAGGCCCTGGCTGTTGTGCAGGAGGTGCTGCGCAGCAAAACCCGCACCATCCGCACCCTGTCTCACCACGATCTGTCGTTACGTGAGGTGACCCTGCCGTACTACAGCGGCTTTGACCACCAGCTGGCCGGTGTGATCCAGGTGGGGGTCTCAGACCGTAAACTGTTTTCAGCCGTGCTGCGGGGCGGCTGGTTTGCCCTGCTCCTGGGCAGCGCCCTGCTTACAACAGGTCTTTCCATCGGTTTTTTCTACATTAACCGGCAGTTTGTCAGTCCGGTACGGCTGATGGCCTCACAACTGGAGGGATTGCTGACCAACTCACCCAACCTGATTGCCATCAGAAACCGGGCAGGTGAACTGGTGGCCTGCAGTAACGCCTACCGCCGGTTTTTCGGTCTGTCACATGCAATTCATCAGGTTAATAACAGCCAACTCTATCAATCTGAACAGGTTGATGTCATGAACCGGTTCATTGCCGATATCCGTGAAAGCCGCGCCCCCAGACAGATCGAAATCACCGTGGCTGATCAATCAGGCCAGTCCCGGATCTTTCAGGTCAACGGCTTTCCGATCCTCTCGGATCATGGAGAAGTGCAGCAGATCGGCTCATTTGGTGTTGACCTGACCGACCTGCGGGCCACTGAGCAGGCCTTGCGTCGCTCCCTGGCTGAAGTGGAGCAGGCCAGCGCTGCCAAGTCTGAATTCCTTTCACGGATGAGCCATGAACTGCGCACCCCGCTGAACGCCATTATCGGCTTTTCGCAGGTATTGCAAAACGACCCGGTTGAGCCGCTCAGTGAAGAGCAGCAGGATAATGTGGATGAGATCCTGCAGGCCGGACGCCACCTGCTGGAGCTGATCAACGAGATCCTTGACCTGGCCCGGATTGAAAGCGGCCACCTTGAGATTACGTTGTCGCATGTAGCAGTAGCCCGGCTGTTTGGCGAATGCCGGCCCCTGATCACCCCGATGGCTGACCAGCGGGGCATCTCGCTGGTCAGCCTGCCCTGCTGTCCGGCTGCAAACTGCTCCTGCCGACTGATCTGCGATCATCTGCGCACCCGGCAGATCCTGATCAACCTGCTCTCCAACGCGGTCAAGTACAACCGTGACAACGGCTTTGTCACCCTGGGCTGCAGACGGGTGTCAGAGGGGTTCTGCCGGATTATGGTGCAGGATACCGGTAATGGCATTGATGCTGATTTTCTGCCCCACCTGTTTGACCCGTTTGCCCGTGCTATTCCGGTGGGTAGCGGTGTTGAAGGTACCGGCATCGGCCTGGCCCTGGCAAAACGGCTGGTGGAGGCCATGGGAGGTCAGATCGGGGTGGAATCTCAAGCGGGTGTTGGCAGTCTGTTCTGGTTTGAACTACCCTCAACCCCCTTGATGCAGCCGGATGAAATCAGGGAAGGGGCCGATGAGTATGCCCGAACACCCCATACCGAATTTACCACCAAACAATCTACGGTGCTTTCCATTGAAGATGATCCGGCCAATCAGCGACTGATCCGCAAACTGCTTGCCAACCGTCCGACACTGACCATGCTGGAGGCAGGCTCGGCTGAAGACGGACTGGAACTGCTGCGTAACTGCCAGGTGGATCTGATCCTGATGGATATCAACCTGCCGGGCATGGACGGTTTTGAGGCCCTTGCAGCCTTGCGCTGTGCGCCGGAGACCGCAGACCTGCCGGTCATAGCCATTTCTGCCAATGCCCAGCAGAGCGAGATTGACGATGCACTGGCCGCCGGTTTTGCCGCCTACCTGATCAAGCCGGTGGATGTGGGTCAACTGCTTGAACAGATTGATCAGTGCATCACCCCCCCCCCTGAAGGAGACTACAGCGT
>CAZYMK010000177.1:0-1508 GCA_964648885.1 uncultured Geobacter sp.
TGGGCACGTCAGTAGCCCGCACGATCAGGGCCCGCAGGTTCTGCTCCGGGTACTCGAAGATCAGCTTGCGGGAATCTTCCAGCATACTCTCCAGATGGAGTCCGATTTTGGCGAACAGTTCGATTGATTCGGTCAGGATGCGACCTTTGGGAATGGCTATGGTCAGTTGATGTATCATGATTCAGGTACCCGTGTGATATCAGCGCCCAGCGTGGCCAGCTTGGTCTCGATCTGCTCGTAGCCCCGATCCAGATGGTAGATCCGCTGGATCTCGGTGGTGCCTTCTGCTGCCAGGCCAGCCAGAACCAGACAGGCCGAGGCCCGCAGGTCAGTGGCCATGACCGGCGCACCGGACAGCTTCTTGACCCCTTTGACCGTAGCCGAGTTGCCCTCAACGGTAATATCCGCACCAAAGCGCTGCAGCTCGGAGACATGCATAAAACGATTTTCAAAGATATTTTCGGAAATCACACTGGCCCCTTCTGCCACGCACATCAGGGACATGAACTGGGCCTGCATGTCGGTGGCAAAACCAGGATAGGGACGGGTCTTGATGTTGACCGCCAAGGGACGTTTGGGGCCTTTCACCCGCACCACACCGTTACGGTTGGTGATCTCGGCCCCGGCATCCATCAGCTTGAAGGTCAGGGCATCCAGGTGCTCCAGCTTCATCCCCCTGATCTTGATATCGCCGCCGGTAATGGCTGCCGCGCACATAAAGGTGCCGGCCTCGATCCGGTCCGGCATCACCTCGTAGGCGGCTGCGGTCAACTCAGACACCCCCTGAATACGGATCGTATCCGTCCCGGCCCCTTCGATCTTGGCCCCCATCCGGTTCAGGTAGTCGGCCAGATCGGCAATCTCAGGCTCACGGGCCGCATTCTCCAGCACGGTATCCCCTTTGGCAAGGGCGGCCGCCATCATCAGGTGCTCTGTGCCTCCCACGGTGGAGACATCAAAGTTGATCCGCGCCCCCTTCAGCCCCTTCTTGGCAACCGCCTCCACATAACCATGCTCCAGCCTGATCTCGGCCCCCAGCGCCTTCAAGCCTTTCAGGTGCTGATCAATCGGCCGGGCACCAATAGCGCAACCGCCGGGCAGAGAAACCCGCGAACGGCCAAAGCGGGCCAGAAGCGGCCCCAGCACCAGCACCGAGGCCCGCATGGTCTTGACCAGATCGTAGGTGGCCTCAACCGTGTTGATGGTTCCGGCGTCAATCCGCATGCTGTGTTCATGGCGCTCCACCAGCGCACCCAATGACTCCAGCAGCTTAGCCGTAGTCGTGATATCCCGCAGTCTGGGAACATTGGTAATAGTGCTGATGCCGGAAGCCAGCACCGCTGCAATGCAGATGGGAAGAGAAGCGTTCTTTGAGCCGCTGATGCTCACGTCCCCCTTCAGTTTTCTGCCGCCGTTGATAATCAGTTTGTCCACAGGAAGAGCCTCTTTATGACGTTAATAAAGCAGGTATACTAGCCCAGAGTGTCTGGAAGGAAAAGAGAAAACAC
>CAZYMK010000177.1:1608-6558 GCA_964648885.1 uncultured Geobacter sp.
CGGTATACCGGCAGTGTCCCCCGCACTTCCAGCATGGGGCCGTTGGTAATCTCCTGAAACTCACCATAATCATCGCCGTATTCACTGTCCGGCACTGCCCACTCGTACAGCTTGCGCGAGTCAACCAGCGCCGGCTTACGAGGGGTTCCGAAGGTCCGCTCCTGCATCTCTTCATCGAACAGGCCAATGCAGCCGTGGGAGGCTGGTCGGCCCGGCAGATCGCGGGCATGGATCCAGAACCCCACATTTGTCTTATCGATATGGAAGCGCAGGGCGTAATCCATCGGGTACTGTCCCCCCTCTTCCCCTGGCAGCCTGTACAGGGATGAGGTATGGGTCTGGTGGCGGGCATCGATCCTGAAGATACCGAGGGGGGTATCGTGGCCGGCCTTGCCGGTGGCAGCCGGCATGGAGAACTTGAGCATACCCCGCTCGTAGGCCCCCAGCCACTGTTCAGTCAGATCAAGCAGAATATAGCGACGATAACGCCTGGCAGGCTGATGTTCTTTGGGCAACGGCGAGTAGGTGCGGATGTCATCCATCCGCTCCGGCTCTTTAATGGTCATGCCGGGGTAGACGTGGCGGCGGTCCACCCGGTTGAAGCGGGCCACCAGGGGCCAGTCCTTGCCGTAGAGCGACTCAAGGGTCTGGTGGGGCTTGATGAAGCGTGAACGCCAACGGATATCCCGCTGGCTGGGATAGTCAATCCGGGTCAGGTCTTCCTTGGCCTTGTCAATGGGCGAAGGCCCGGGCGGATCAACAACATCCACCTCCCAGATCAACCAGCCGCCGCTGATCACCACAGTAAAAAAAACCACCAGCACCAGCCGGTGGCTCCAGATCATGCGACTTGTCTTCATCGGCTACTCGACCGTAACACTTTTGGCAAGATTGCGCGGCTGATCAACATCAGTCCCCTTGAGTACGGCAATATGATAGGCCAGCAGCTGCAGCGGCACTGAAAGCAGAATCGGGTCAAGATCATCGCTAAAGGTTGGCAGCTCCAGAACAACCTCAGCCTTGTCCCGCACCTCATGGTCCCCTGCGGTACAGAGTGCGATTACCCGACCGCCGCGGGCGATCACCTCTTCCATATTGGAGACAGTCTTCTCATAGGTGCTGTTTTTGGGCACCAGCACCACCACCGGCACCTCCTCATCAATTAAAGCAATCGGGCCATGCTTCATCTCACCGGCTGGATAGCCTTCGGCATGGATGTAGGAGATCTCCTTCAGTTTGAGCGCCCCTTCCAGGGCAATCGGGAAGTTCCTGCCACGACCAAGATACAGGAAATCGCGGGCATGCATGTACTGACGGGCGATCTTCTCGGTCTGGTCATTCAGCAAGAGGCTCTGCTCCAACAGCTCGGGCACCCGCTTGAGATCGGCAATCATCTGGCGGCCCTGCTGAACAGTCAGGCGCCCCAGGGCGCGGCCAAACCGGACGGTAAACAGATACAGCGCCGTCAGCTGGGTCACAAAGGCCTTGGTGGAGGCAACACCGATCTCCGGTCCGGCATGGGTGTAGATCACGCCTGAGGCTTCGCGGGCAATGGAGGAATCCAGCACATTGCAGATGGCCAGGTTCATGGCTCCCAGCTTCCTGGCTTCACGCAAGGCGGCCAGGGTATCGGCGGTCTCGCCGGACTGCGAGATGACCATTACCAGCGTTTTTTCATCAATCACCGGGCAGCGGTAACGAAACTCCGAGGCGATATCGATCTCCACCGGGATGCGGCAGTGCCCCTCAATCAGAAACTTGCCGGTCAGGGCCGCATGCCATGAGGTACCGCAGGCTACAATCACCATCCGCTGTATTGCTTTAAGCGCCTGATCATCATAGCCAAGATCTTCCAGATAGACATCGCCCAGCTGCTCCTGCAGACGACCGGCAATGGTGTCACGCACTGCCCGGGGCTGTTCGTGAATTTCTTTCAGCATGAAATGGCGGTAACCCCCCTTTTCTGCCATCAGGGGCGACCAGTCAATGTGGCGCGCTTTTTTCTGCAGCGGCGTGCCGTCTATGGTTGAAAACTGTGCAGCATGGCCGCAAAACAGGGCCAGTTCGCCATCTTCCATAAAGATCATCTCACGGGTGTGGGCCAGAATAGCCGGGATATCGGAGGCAACAAAAAACTCCCCCTCACCCAGCCCTACCACCATCGGTGAGCCCACCTTGGCTGCAATCAGGGTGTCAGGCTGGTCCTTGCAGAGGATGCAGACTGCAAAGGCCCCCTGCAGCTCCTGCAGGGCCGTGCGGACCGCAGCTTCAAAGGAAGGGGCTGTCTTGAGGCGCTCTTCCACCAGATGGGCGATAACTTCGGTGTCAGTCTGGCTGGAAAATTCGTGTCCTGCCGTCTGCAGCAGCTCCTTCAGAGACAGGTAGTTCTCAATAATGCCGTTATGTACCACCACAATGGAACCGGCCTTGTGGGGGTGGGCATTGATCTCGGACGGACGGCCATGGGTGGCCCAGCGGGTATGGCCGATGCCGATGGTACCAGCCAGCGGCTGCTCGCGCAGCAGTCTTTCAAGATTGACCAGCTTGCCTTCACTGCGTCGCACTGCGATTCCATCAGGCTGCAAGGTAGCGATCCCGGCCGAGTCATAGCCGCGGTACTCCAGCTTGCGCAGCCCCTCAAAGATGATCGGGGTAGCTTGCTGCTCCCCGATATAGCCAACAATTCCGCACATAGTTAGTTACACCTTTCCGTTAATATCCGGCACCTGCACCACCATCAGGAACAGTCCCAGCCGGGTCAGCATTTCAGAAAAACGATCATAGTCAACCGGCTTGGTAATATAGCAGCTGCAGCCCAGCTCATAGCAGTGCTGCACCTCGCGGGGATCATCGGTAGTGGTCAGCATGATCACCGGCAGATTATGAAGCGCCGGATCAGCCTTGATCCGGCGCAGCACCTCAACCCCATCAACCCGGGGCATGCGAATGTCAAGCAGCAGCAGGTAGGCTGCTTTTTCCTGACGCACCTCAATTGTGCCAGGGGCGCGCGTCAGAAAATCAAGCACCTCCTGTCCGTCACAAAAACGGACGATCCGGTTGGTCAGTCCAGCCTCGCGCAGGTTGTCGATGATCAGCTCGGCATGGCCGTCATCATCTTCAGCAATCAAGAGGGTTACTTCGTTTGTGGCCAATTTTTCCATGATTTTCTGGAACATCCTTTCAACCCCTGTCCGCAGGGAGTACCACCAGAAACCGGCTCCCCACCCCTTCTTCAGACTCAGCCCGAATACTGCCGTTCAAGCGATCCAGAATCCTGCGTGAAACCGTCAGCCCCAGACCCTCTCCCGGAATATCACGGGGATTGATCCGGTGAAATATCTCCCATATCTGCGCCTGATAGTCAGGATGAATGCCGATACCGTTGTCCTGCACGCAGTACTCAACACCTCCATCGCACTGACGACTGCTGATCAAGACCTGCAGCCGACGATCAACAGCACGGTATTTTATCGCATTATCAAGCAGATTGGTAAAGATCTGGCTGACCTGTACCGCATCTCCCTGACACGGCAGCAGCTCCTCTACGGTCACCACTGCATCCGTCGCCTCAATCTGATAGGCAAGTGAATTTGTTATTTTGCCCATTAGCTGATTCATGTCAAGATTTTCTATGGTTACGGCAGCCCGCCCCAGGCGGGAAAGCCTGAGAAGCCCCGAAAGCAGGCTGTCCATTTTTTCGACACTACTGGTGATGAACGCTACCGAGCGGGGCATCTGATCCCTCAAAAGCTTCTGCGCCTCCTGCTGCTGCTCTTTATGCAGCTGCTGCTCTTTATGCAGCTGCGGCTCTTCAAGCAGCTGTGCCACGGTTGCGCAGCTCTTTGCCAGCTTGCGGCTGAACCCCTGAATATTAACCAGGGGTGAGCGGAGATCATGGGATGAGACATAAATGATACTCTCCAGCTCCTTGTTTTTTGTCTCAAGCTCCCGCATCAGCTGATCCCGCTGGCGTTCGGCACTGATCCGCTCGTCAATCTCCTGACGTAATGATTCATTACTCTCGCGCAGCTCACCGGTACGCTCCGCAACGCGCTGCTCAAGCTCGGCATTGATCTGGGCAATCTCGCGGAACTGGCCGCTTAAGGTATGAGACATCTCCCGGGCGTTCTCCACCAGCTGTTGCACCTCAACAATCCTGCTCTCCGGCCAGTACAGATCCTCGCTCATCAGACGCCCCGGCAGATCGGTAGTGGTTCTGGAGAGCTGCACCAGCGGAACCGCAATCCTTCGCGCCACTACCCTGGCCAGCAAAGCACCGCCAGCCAGATACAGCAACAGCATGGCCAGGGCAGTACGATGCCCCTTCAGGATCTTGGCCTGATAGGGAGCAAACGAGGTCTCGGCAACCATGTACAAGGGGGTTTTGGGTATCCGCTGGATCCATACGTAGGAGCTTTTACCGGCCCGTTGCCACAAGGGGACCGGCGGATTGTTGGGGGGCATGATGTGGAACAACTGTTCGCGTCCGGCCTCTATGGTGTTACCGGACTGCAGCGGGTCATACTGACGCAGGGCATGTATCCGCTGGTTGCTGGAGGCAACCACTTCCCCCTCGTTGGCAAGCAGATGCAGATGCAGATGGTGCGCTCCCTGCAAGCTGTTCAGCAGCGTGGCTATTTCGTCCAACGGCATCCCGTTACGGTCATCCGGGGTATAGCTTTCTGGAAACACACCATCAAACACCTTCTGACGCAGCTCAAAGCCGGCCTGCCGCGCCTTGATTTCAAGGCTGTCGGCCAACTGTTGCTTGACCATCGTCTCACGATCACGTCCGGTAGAAACCAGCACCAGCAACGCAGGTAACACAATCGCCAGCATCAACACCTGAAAGATTAGCTGATCCAGAGTTGTCTGCGGCAACGGACGCCCCGGCCAGACCCATTTCGTAATCGGCAGCTGGTTAAGCAGCAGGGTTGCCAGCAAGGCGTT
>CAZYMK010000178.1:0-6513 GCA_964648885.1 uncultured Geobacter sp.
GCCTGGAAGGACTGACCAGTCGCCGGGATCTGTTTTTACAGCATTTATCCAAACCCTTTGCCCGTGATCTGTATTACCGCAAGCCGATCAGGATGCTGCTTGATCCGTACCCCCTGGTCATGCCAGCTCATCTGAATGTCAATCAGGGCTTGGAAGAACTGCTGCAACGGGATCCCAAACTGGAATCCGACTGTTTCGGGATTATGGAGGATGGCTGTTGTTCCGGCATAGTCAGCGTTGCTGATCTGATGATGACCATTTCGCGGGTTCAGGCCGGACTGCTGGAGACACTCGAACAACTTTCACGAAGAATCCGCCGGGAAATCGAGATGGCCCAGCAGATCCAGGCTGAACTGTTACCGGTGACGCCGGTACGGTATGGCCAGATCGACATTGCAGCCGGACTGGTAACCTCAACCGAGATCAGCGGTGATTTTTACGATCTGTTTCAACCGGGCGGCTCACTGCTGGGGCTGATGGTGGCCGATGTTACCGGCCACGGCGTGCAGGCCGGTCTGGTAACCACTGCCGCCAAGGCCGGTTTGCAAATATTGCTGGATAAGGGGGTCAACCGCCCGGGCGAACTGCTGCGGGGTATCAACCGTGCCATCCTGGCCACCGGAGCCCAGCAGTTGATGATGACGGCGCTGATCGGACTGGTGGAGCCTGATCAGCAGCGGATTACCCTGGCCTCAGCCGGCCACCCCTATCCCTGGCATTATGCAGCAACAGACGCCAGCTGGCGGGAGGTGGCGCTTGATCCGGGGTTTCCGCTGGGGTTTGACGACAGCGCTGACTACCCTGAAACCACGGTACTGTTTGCCCCAGGTGACAAGATCCTGCTGTTCAGTGACGGCATCATTGAGGCTGAAAACCGGATGGCAGAGGCCTTCGGCACCTTCAGGTTTTGCCAGGTACTGCAGGAAGGCAGGCTGCTCGGTTCGGAGCAGCTGAAAGATCTACTGCTGGATGAAGCCCGACGCTTCACGGGAAACCGTGATTTTGAAGACGACGTGACACTGCTGGTTGCGTCCTGTGCATGAGCCTGGAAAACGTTTCCAACTCCGCATGAGTAAGTGCGGTTTCAGATATGAAGGAGCACAAACATGATGAGCACTACACTGAACGAAGCGGCAACCATGATTTTTATCGGCCCCAGCATAGATGTTGCTCCGTGTCTTGGCGGGCTGTTTCCCGACAGCGCTGATACGGTGGTGCGTCAGGTGTGCTGCTCTGCCGACAAGCCGGCGCTGATCGAGGAGATTGTTGCCCTGATCGGAGAAAAAGATCCGGCACATGCGCTGTTGGCCCAAAAGGCGGCCCTGATGGTTGATGAAATGCTGGAAAATGCCCTCTATGCCGCACCCCGTGCTGCAGACGGCACAGTGCTGTACCCGCAGCGGGAACCGCGCAGTCTGCTGCCGGATGAGCAGATCACGATCCGCTATCGTTACGATGGTTCCCACCTGTTCCTTGAGGTGCGAGATTCCTGGGGCAGCCTCAGCCAGAGCAAGGTCTTTTCCTATCTGGCGATCAATACCCAGGAGACCGATCCGGACCCTGACCGTACCGGCAGGGGGCTGTTCTTTATGTGGCGGCTGTTTGATCACCTCTATGTGCGCATCTATACCGGCAGGGAAACCGTGGTGGGCGGCAGTCTGCTGTTACAGCCGGTGCGGGAGGTAAACAATGGATAAGCCCTTTACCTACCGCCTAGCACAAGAAGCTCAACAGGAGGTCATCTTCCTGTCCGGCGCCATTGACAATCAGGCGGAACCGTCTTTTGGCGAGCTGCAGAAGCAGGTCAGCAGACCGTCATTGATACTCGATTTCAGCGATGTCGGCAGGATTAACTCAATGGGGATAGCGCTGATTCTACGCTGCCTGAAGCACCTTACCAGAGAGCGTAACCTTCAGGTGCAGATACGGGGGGTCAATCAGATCAACGGCATGCTGTTCAAGATGAGCGGCATCTACCTGATGGCAAAAGAAGTGCCAACAAGGAAGATGGACTGACATGGTATCAAGGATACTGATCATACTGTTCCCTTACCGGCTGCTGGACAGCCGGATAGCTAAATTCAGGGAACTTGCAGACCAGTACAAACAACATAACCGGGCTTACTACGGCGAATATCTCTCCTCAATTCTGTTTGACTGACATGCAGCGGGGGCTGTAATGCCGCTTCAGCCAACGGCTTAAACCATCCAGACCGGGAAACAGCACCCGTTCGGTAATATTGGCCTGATCCAGCTTATCCCTGATTTCCCATTTCAGCGAAGCCGGTATGATAATTTTGCGCCCTGCCTCAGGGTAACGCTCCAGCCAGTCATCCAGCGCCAGATCTGGGGCTGTCATAACCGAGCAGAAGGCAAACTGGTTGACAATCCGGTCGTCAATTGAAGGCGGTTCAAAAAAGATTGCAACCGGATCCTGAGTCAACTTCGACAGTTCGGGCAGCGAGTTGATCACCTCTGACAGCATTTCAACCGTCAGCACATTGGCCCCTTCCCGCTCCAGCCTGTCACGCAAGATATGGGGCAGCAACTGGTGGGCCTTGATGTAGTTGACTGCCCAGATCACGCCGTCAATATGACTTTTTTCTATGTTGGCCGTGGCAAAATGCATGGCGATGAAGGGGGAATAGGTCCAGTCCAGCAGACGTGTGGGCAGGCCATAGTGCTGGGCCACTGACAGCCAGTGCCAGAGCGAGTCACGCTCAACCACCCGACCGTGGGCGTACTTTTTAAAATTGCGCAGCAGGTGGTGTTCAAGCTCGGGGTATGGACCGCCAAGCCGCATCAGGGTCGTCTCCAGGCGGTAGGTTACATCGGAAAGGCCCCTGAAGGCAAAACGGGAGCGGGAGCGACCAAGTTCTTCATTCCAGGAATCGGCGAACAGTGCCTGTTGCAGTTCATCCCAGGAGTGGACGATGACGGTTTCCAGGTGCGTTTCAGACCACATTTTTCAGCCTTCGCTTGTATTCCTCATAGTCTTGCATCAGTCGGTTGTAAGGGTCGTGCATCAGCGATGAAGAGATCATAAAGTCAGCCGTTGCCCGGTTACAGGCCACCGGGATGTTCCAGACCACGGCGATCCGCAGCAGCGCCTTGACATCGGGATCATGGGGCTGCGGCTCCAGCGGATCCCAGAAGAAGATCACAAAATCAATCTCCCCCTGACAGATCATGGCCCCGATCTGCTGGTCTCCCCCCAGCGGGCCGCTCTGCAGCCGCGTTACCTGCAGATCAAGGGATTCAGCCAGCAGCGTTCCGGTGGTGCCGGTGGCATACAGGTCATGCTCCACCAGTACTGCCCGGTTATACCGTGCCCATTCAATCAGATCCCGCTTCTTGTGATCATGAGCAACCAGGGCGATCCGTTTGCGGCCTTCCATTTGAATCGTATTGTAGGTCATTGCCGATTCCTTCCAGCTGCATCTTACCGCCGTGCCAGCCAGACCTCAACCCGATTGTTACGCTGCTTACCCTCTTTAGTGCCCTTGTCCGTCACCGGCAGAGCCGAACCAAACCCTTCGGCAGCAGCGACCATGACCCCCCGGGAACGCAACTCCTGGGCCACCTGCCCCACCCGCTGATTGGAAAGGGCCATGCTGACAGCCTCATCAGCCGAGCCATCGGTGAAACCGAACAACAGCAGTTCGCGCCCTTGCAGCTCCTTGGTGGACAGCACCCGCACCAGACGGTCAAGATCACGGTAGCCCTTGTTATCAAGCTGACCGTCTACGGTAAATTTAAAGTTCAGCGAAAGCCGGTCGGCCCCTTCAGCCAGCCGCCGGTAATTATCCGGCGCGTTGGCAGGTATTCCGTACCGGCCAGCTCGTACCGTCAACGGCACAAACCCGACCTTTTCTACGATCGCCTGGCCTTCGGGCGAAAGGGCGAACTCGACAAACTCCCGTGTCTTGGGGTTGGCAGGCTGACCAGGAGTGTAGAGGTAAAGGCGGCGTGCCAGGCTGTAGTCCTCGGTGGTCACGGTAAAGGGGGTGGGCAGGATCGGCTGGCCGCCGCCGCTGATGGCTACTGCCTTTGAGGATTTGATGTACGGCAAACCAATGAAGCCGATGCCATTGGCGGCTGATGATACATCCCGTGAGAGCTGCACGCTGTCCTCGTACCGCTTGGCCTCCTTGACCAGTTTTTCCTTGTGCAGCACCAGACTCTTGAAGGTGTCGTAGGTGCCGGACTTATCGTCACGGGCAAAGACCTCTACCCGCTGCTCTTTGGCAGCAGGGTTAAGCGGACCCCAGTCTGATATTTTACCGGTAAAGAGCGCCTGGGTCTGCTCCAAGGTCAGGGTGGAGATCGGGTTGGCATTGTTGACGATCACCGCCAGTCCGTCCAGGGCCACAATATGCTCGCATGAGCGAGAGGTCAGGCTGCCGAGCGGGGCGAGCGTCTTGACCTCTTCATCCTTGACCCGGCGGGATGACATGCCGATATCGCAGGTACCGGACTGCAGCCCCTCAAATGCGGTGGTTGAGCCATGGGCCTTGATATCCACTGCCTTGTTACGACGGCCCTCGATGATCCCCTCCACCAGCATCTCTTCATGATCCTTGCCCGGCAGGCGTCGGGTGCGTACCGCGCCGTTTTTCTTGAGAAACTCTTCGGCCAGCATCGGCGCAAGCTCGGCGCCGATGGTGTTGGAACCCTGTAATTTCAGGATCACATCATATGAATTGACCCAGTGGTAGTAGTAGCCACCACCGGACGCCAGCAGCAACGCTCCGGCCAGTGACGTTACCACCATACCACGACGGCGTTTGATCCAGCCCACCAGGGTTTCCTCCTGCTGCGGCAGCAGTGAAACCCGGTGGGCCTCCAACGCCTGCAACATCTGGCTGCTGTCCTGGTAGCGGTTGGCCGGATCCTTTTCCAGCGCCTTGTGCACTATCGCTGCCAGCACCTCGTGGGTAGCGGGGGCTACCTGCCGGATATCCGGCATCTCGGCATCAAATTGACTCATCAGGGTATCAATGCTGTTGCCGCCGTCAAACGGTAATTTGCCGGCCAGCATGGCGTACAGGATCATCCCCACCGCATACAGGTCGCACTGATGGGTGACGCTAAACGGATTCAGGATCTGCTCCGGGCTCATGAAGGCGGCATCGCCCCCTTGCCCCACCTCTTTCAGATCATCGCCGGCCTTGAACAATGCCACTCCAAAATCAGCGATCTTCAGGCCGCCTTTACGGTCTACCAGGATGATGGAGGGATTCAAGCCACGGTGTACAATCCCCTTTTCATGGGCAAAACGCACACCGTTCAGCAGGCGGATGGCGTAGTGGAGCACAATATGCTGCGGGAACGGTCCGTTTCGCTCAATCATCTGGTCCAGGGCTGCACCGTCATAGTACTCCATCACCAGCCAGAACTCACCGTCATGCTCAAAAAAATCAGTGGCCTGCAGGATGTTGGGGTGTACCAGACCGGCCAGCAGCTTGGCCTCGTTGTAAAAGCGATCACGGTAGGCTGACGAGGAAACCGGCAGCTGGGGGGTCAGCGACTTCAGCAGAAAGCGTTTTTCCAGCAGCGTATGTGCCGCCATCAGCAACGTGCCGTTGCCGTAGGGGGCCGGTCCTTCAATCCGGTAACTGTACAACAGGGTACCTGGTTTCATTGCAATGCTCCTTGCGTCTGTTTGGTATGTTTCTGGTTATGGCGAATTGCTTCGAACTTCACTTGTGGCGGCTCGTCGCTATCTTTAAGCACCACGGACGAACCCTTGACACTCTTGGCGGTCTTCTTGACTTCACTGGCCAGCGAGGCCAGCTGGGCGTAGGAATGCATCCTGAGTCCGGCTGTGTTGATCACCGCCACCGACAGCGAAAGCAGGCTGAAGGTATCCAGCTCACCCTGACGGTTGTACGAGGTGTAACAGCCCTTGGCAAAATCGCTGCCGTGCAGCACCGGCAAACGGGCCTCAAACTGGCTGATCAGCTCGCGGCTCTGGGCGACTGCCTGCCCGGCACTGGTAATGATGATAAAGTCGTCACCGCCGATATGGCCGCAAAAGCTGCTCTGGCTTTCACCGTTACCGCTACAGCAGTCTGCCTGCTGCCGCAGTATTTCCGCTACCACCTGAATCACCATATCGCCCCGCTCAAACCCGTAGAAATCGTTGTACGGCTTGAAGTGATCGATATCGATATAGGCGATGTCGAACGGCACCCCCGATTCCAGCCGCCGGTTGATTTCTCGCTGGATACTTTCGTTGCCCGGCAAGCCGGTCAACGGGTTGGCCCCCCGCGCCAGTTTCAGGTTAAGGGCGGTAATGGCCTCCACCAGGGTGCGCACATCCAGCACCCCCTGATAGATGCCGCGCCGCGCCACACAGATGTTCTCAAGCCGGATGGAGCCGAAGTTGCCGTGCAGGATCTCGGCTGCCTCTTCAATGCTGGCCTCGGCATCAATTACCAGCGGCACCGGCTGCATCAGGTCACGCACCTTCTTGGAGTGATTGATGTGAAAGGCATAGCCGATCCGCCC
>CAZYMK010000179.1:0-3873 GCA_964648885.1 uncultured Geobacter sp.
CTGGATGGCGCCTTTGGCTGTCTGCCCGATTCACAGATTATTGACCCGCTTTCAGGCGGTCTGGCAGGGATGAGCAAGACCGCCCGCCATGAATGGCCTGAAGTATCGTGTAAAGCGATAGATCTGGGCCACTTTCCTGATCAGACCGCTGCAGCCCGGGCAGTAGCAGGAGAGCTGTTCCTGTGGGGTCCTGCGGAGGCGGGACTTTCCGAGAGCGGCCGAATCGGTCTGGCATTGCAGGATCTGCCTGCCCTGTCCAACGGTACTGCACCGATCAAGCAGGGTGAACTGGTGGTGATTACCGGAGGCGGGCGCGGGGTTACGGCTGAGGCGGCTGTTTCCCTGGCCAAGGCCTGGCAGCCGCTGCTGGTGCTGCTGGGACGCAGCCCACTGCCTGAGCAGGAGCCGATCTGGCTGCAATCCTTGACTGAGGAATCGGTCATCAAACGGGCCATCATGACCAACAGCAAAGAAAAACTGCACCCCCGCGAGATTGAGGAACGCTACCAGACAACAATCAGCGGACGTGAACTGCAGGAAACCATGGCAAGGATCCAAGCCGTGGGAGGCACAGCGCTCTATTTTGCGGTGGATATCCGTGACCATGAAGCAGTAGCTGCCCTGATGGCAAAGCTGCGTGAACAGCATGGCCCGATCCGCGGTATTGTGCATGGCGCCGGTGTGCTGGCAGACCGCCTGATCGTTGACAAGACCCGTGAGCAGTTCAATCAGGTCTACAGCACCAAGGTGACAGGCCTGCGTTCCCTGCTGGATGCCACCCGTAGCGATGATCTGCGTTTTATCGCCCTGTTCGGCTCCACCACCGGCCGCCTGGGTCGCTCCGGTCAGGTGGACTATGCAGTTGCCAACGAGGCGCTGAACAAGCTGGCCCAGACTGAGGCACGCCGCCGCACTGACTGTCGCGCACTCTGCATAAACTGGGGGCCCTGGGATGGCGGCATGGTCACCCCGGCTCTTAAAAAGGTCTTTGCTGCCGAAGGGATCGGCCTGATTCCGCTCCAGGAGGGGGCTGATCTGCTGGTACAGGAACTGGCCAATCCGCAAGGGCCGGTGGAGGTCACGGTACTGGCCGGTGTCAGCGGTGCCAGCCTGACCCTTGAACAGCCAAAAGCTGCAACTCCGCTGAAAGAAGCGTTACGCCTGACCTTGAACGTAGATGATTTCCCGTTCATCTGCTCCCATGTGATTGACAATAAGGCCGTACTGCCGATGGCCATGATTGTTGAATGGCTGGCCCATGCCGCCTTGCACGGTAACCCCGGTTTCCGTTTCCACGGCTTTGATGACCTGCGGATCTGCAAAGGGGTGATTATTGATCGCTCATCCCCCTGCTCCCTTCAGCTGCTGGCAGGCAAGGCCAAACGTCAGGATGCCTTCTACCAGGTGCCGGTGGAGCTGGTCAGCACACTGCCCGAAGGCCGCACCCAACTGCATGCACGGGCCGAGATCGTCCTGGCCAACCGCCTGCCTGAGGGTTTGCGCACCATCAAGGAGTTGCCCAACAGTCCCTATAACCAGAGCAGTGGGGTCTATGACCAGCCGTACCTGTTCCACGGTCCGGATCTGCACGGTATTGAACAGGTGGTTTCCTGCTCTGAAAAAGGGATCAGCGCACTGGTCAAGGCTGCTCCCCAACCAGCCAGCTGGATCACGTCACCCCTGCGCAGCAACTGGCTAACCGACCCGCTGGTTCTGGACAGCGCCTTCCAGATGATGATTCTCTGGAGCTTTGAACGGTTCGGTGCCGGCTCGCTTCCCTCCTTTGCCGCCAGATATCGCCAGTTCAGTGAAACCTTCCCCAAAGAAGGGGCACAGGTGCTGATCAGGATCAGTTCTGCCCAGAACCACAGTGCTGTTGCTGATATCGAGTTTCTGGATCGCAGCAGCGGCAAGCTGATTGCCCGTATGGAAGGCTATGAGTGCGTGATTGACGGCTCACTGGCCCAGGCATTTCAACGCAACCGGCTTTCACAGCCGACAGCAACAGGTATGGTAGCGGCCTGATGCAGGATTATGACAACAGCGTTGCTCTTGTCGGCATTGGCGGGCTGTTTCCGGATGCACCTGATTTGGAGCAGTACTGGGAACTGATCCGCACTGCTCGCAGCGCCGTGCGGGAGATTCCGGCAGGCCGCTGGCAGGTAGCGCCGGAACAGGTATATGATCCGGAAGTGGGCAAGCCTGACCATGTCTACAGCACCCGTGGCTGTTTTCTGACAGAGACACCGCTGCTGCCCGGGCTGGAAGGGATGGATCCACTGTTCCACATCCTGGTGGCTGCAGGCAGACGGGCCTTTGATGATGCACAGACCATAGGGCTTGACCTGCAGCGGGTCGGTGTCATCATCGGGAACCTGGCCCTGCCGTCCGAGACCTCCTCAATCCTGGCCCGCAACTGGCTGGGCCGCAGCTTTGAAGAACAGGTGGTTGGCCAGACAACGGACCCGATCCCTACCTCACCCCTTAACCGTTATGTTGCCGGTCTGCCTGCCGGAATCCTCGCCCAACAACTGGGCCTGGGCGGGCCAACCAACACCCTTGATGCAGCCTGCGCCTCATCGCTCTACGCCATTAAGCTGGCTATGGATGAACTGCTCTCCGGCAGGGCCGATGCCATGCTGTCCGGTGGCCTGTCACGTCCTGATCCGCTTTACACCCAGATGGGGTTCAGCCAGTTGCGGGCACTATCCAAACGAGGTGTTTCAGCACCGTTTGATGCCCAGGGAGATGGCCTCTTGACCGGCGAAGGTGCCGGTATCTTTGTACTGAAACGCACAGCCGATGCCATAGCTGCCGGGGACAGGATCTACGGCATTATCCGGGCAGTGGGGCTTTCCAACGATATTGGCGGCAGTCTGCTGGCTCCGTCATCTGAAGGCCAGCTACGGGCCATGCGTGCCGCCTACCGGCAGGCTGGCTGGACTCCTTCTGACGTGGATCTGATCGAGTGTCATGCAACCGGCACACCGGTGGGTGACGCGGTTGAGGTGGCCAGCCTGAAGGAACTCTGGCAGGGGATTGAACCACCGCAGCAGTGCGTGATCGGGTCAGTCAAGTCCAACATCGGCCATCTGCTGACCGCAGCAGGGGCTGCAGCTCTCACCAAGGTGCTGCTGGCCCTACAGCACCAGACCCTGCCCCCCACCGCCGGTTTCAACTCTCCCCAGCCCGGCATGCAGCTTGAACAGAGTCCGTTTCAGGTACTGACCAGCGCGCAGCCCTGGCAGCGCAGAGATGAGCAGACCCCTCGCCGGGCTGCAGTCAGCGCCTTTGGCTTTGGCGGCATCAACGCCCACCTGTTGGTGGAGGAATATATGCCTCCCCCCCCTCCTTCCTCCCCCCGCTGGGGGGAGAACACGACACCCTCCCCCAGCGGGGGAGGGATTGGGAGGGGGGTACCCACCGAACCTATCGCCATTGTTGGCCTTGATGCCTCTTTTGGCCCCTGGCAGGGGTTGCAGGCAGTACAGCAGCGCCTTTTGTCCGATCATAACGATCAGCAGCCAACCGCTCCAAAGCACTGGTGGTCAGTTCAGGACTGTACCTGGTTCAAGCAGCAGGGCCTGAACAGCAGCAGTTACAACGGCTGGTATCTGGGAGAACTACAGATCAGCCCCAATCGTTTTCGTATCCCCCCAAAAGAACTGGAGGAGATGCAGCCCCAGCAGCTGCTGATGCTGCAAACTGCCGCCAATGCCCTGCAGGATGCCGGCATGGTGCAACAGGACCATCTGCGTACCGGCACCTTTATCGGTATCGCCTTTGATCTGAACAGCACCGGTTTCTCTCTGCGCTGGCCCATGCCGCAGCAGGCCAGAGGCTGGGCCGTCAAGCTGGGCAGGCAGCTCAGCG
>CAZYMK010000179.1:3883-6463 GCA_964648885.1 uncultured Geobacter sp.
GAACTGGTTGACTGGAGTGCCAAACTGCGCGACAGCATCTCCCCTGCCCTGAACGCCAACCGCACCATGGGCAGCCTGGGCAACATTGTGGCCAGCCGGATAGCTCGTGAATTCAGGATCGGCGGCCCCAGCTTCACCATCTCCAGCGAAGAAAGCTCCGGCATCCGTGCCCTGGAAACAGCAGTGCGGATGCTGCAAAACCATGAGCTGGATCAGGCCGTGGTGGGTGCGGTTGATCTGGCCGGTGATCTGCGGGCAGTACTGGGGCAACAATCGGTTCTGCCCGCCTCTCCAAGCAGCAAAGCCCTGCCCTTTGATCTGCAGGCAGATGGTGTGCTGACAGGCGAGGGAGCCTGCGCCCTGGTACTGAAGCGGCTCACTGATGCTGAAAAAGACGGCAATCGGATCTACGGCGTGGTACGCGGGGTCAGCTCCGGTAACGGTGTTCCCCCCCTCCCGCCTCAGCAGCAGGAGGGGACAGGGGAGGGATATCAGACAACCCTGAAAAAGACCCTCCAGCAGGCAGGAGTCACGACTGACAGCATACCTTTGATTGCAGCTGCAGCGTCCGGTGTTCCGCAGCAGGATCAGGCAGAGGCAGTGGCCCTGGAACAATCCTTCAGCAGTCCGGCCTTTGTCTGCAGCGCTGCGTCACGGCTGGGCCATAGCGGTGCTGTTGCCGGTCTGGCATCCCTGCTGCAAGGACTCCTCTGCCTGTATCAGCAGATCATCCCGGCTGGCGGCAATCCTGCAACCAGCCTGCCTGCATTCAGGAAGAGCCGCTTACAACTTGCCCCAACCTCACGCTATTGGCTGCGCAACCGCGATGACGGCCCACGCCGGGCCCTTGTTGCCTCCTGTGGTATGGATGGTTCCTGCTCACAGGTGCTGCTAGAAGAATGGGACGGCCCCCAGCCGCCCCAGACTGAGGCTGAACGTCGCGCACCGCTGGGTGCCTGCACAGAACTGCTTTTTCCACTGGTGGCCAACTCGCAGACTGAATTATCTGCAGAACTGGACCTGCTGCAGCAGCGGCTCCGGGCAGCAGGCAGCAAACTGGACGGACTTGCAGCAGAGTACTGCAGCCGGATCACCAGAGAGACCACCCAACCGTTCGGTATGGCCCTGATTGCAGCAGACAGCGAGCAGCTGGAGTCACTGATCGACCAGGGTCGCCAGACCCTGCGTCTGGGCACCATCCCCTCTGATTTACCGCTCAACCTGCGTGATCGACTGTTCTATACCAACGCGCCTCTGGCACAGACCGGCACCATTGCCTTTGTCTTCCCCGGCTCCGGTAATCACTACCCTGACATGGCCCGTGAACTGCTGGCCTGCTGGCCTGGCATCCTGCGCCAACAGGATCAGGAAAACCGTCGACTTAAGGATCAGTTCCAGCCGGACCTGTTCTGGGCTGACAGGCCACAAGAGCTGCTGAACAACAATCACCGAGCCGTGATCTTTGGTCAGGTAGCCACCGGCTGTGCAGTCAGCGATCTGATACGCAGCTTCGGGATAAGCCCATCCAGTGTGATCGGCTACAGCCTGGGTGAATCAGCCGCCCTGTTTTCTACCCGCACCTGGGTTGATCGCGACCTGATGTACAGCCGGATGCAGGAATCCACCCTGTTTACCGATGATCTGGCTGGTGAATGCCGCTCAGCACAAATTGCCTGGGGAATGCCGGAAGGCGCTCAGATCAGCTGGAGCCTTGGTGTTGTGATGGCCCCGGCAGACAAGGTGAGACAGACCATCAAGGAGATGCAGTCAGGTTGTGTCTTGCCCCTTGCCCCGTGCCCCGTGCCCCTGCCTTTCCGGGTCTACCTGCTGATCATCAACACCCCGGATGAATGCGTGATCGGCGGTGACAGCAACGCAGTGGCAGAGCTAGTCAAGCGGCTTGACTGTTATTTCTTCCCGCTCCACGGCGTTACCACGGTACATTGCGAGGCGGCACAGCCAGTTGCCAAACAGTACCATGACCTGCACCTTTTTGAGACTACTCCCCCTGCCAATGTCACCTTCTACAGCAACGCCCGGGGTGATCGCTTTGACCCGACCCGTGAAAGCTGTGCCCAGACCATACTGGAACAGGCCCTGCACGGTATTGACTACCCGGCCACCATTGAGGCTGCCTGGCGTGACGGGGTGCGTCTGTTCCTGGAGATGGGACCGGGCAACTCCTGCAGCCGGATGATTAACCGCATCCTGGAGGGACGTCCCCACCTGGCCCGTTCCGCCTGCTACAACAGCCAGGATCAGGTATTGAATCTGCTGCGTCTGCTGGGCAGCCTGGTTGCTGAACGGGTACCACTGGATCTTTCACCGCTCTGTATGGTGCAACCGCTGGCAACCACGCTCAGCAGTGCAGGCCCGGCAATCAGACTGACTCTGGGGGGTAAATCGTTCAACCTGCCTGAACTGCCAAAAACCAAAACAAGTCAGAGCAGTCAGAGCAAGACCATGCCGCCCGTTACCCCTGACCTGCTGCAGCAGTTCTCCCAGGCCCAGACAGCCACTATTGCCGCCCATGAGGCGTTTCTATCATTCAGCACCCAGTTGACCGAATCAATGGCCCAG
>CAZYMK010000180.1:0-304 GCA_964648885.1 uncultured Geobacter sp.
CGGCCCGCAGTGGGATGATTCTTGGCAGCTGCAGCCCCCTGACCACCAAATGCAAAGGAGTTGGTCAGCACCGACCCCTGAGCAACTGCATAAACGTGGTTATCAGCCCCTTTCAACGGTGTCATGATCAGTGTGCCCCCGGCAATAGTCTTGGCATCACCCAGCGATGACACCAGCACATCAAGCTTGGTACCCTGTTTTGCAAAGGGGGGCAAGGTAGCCGTCACCATAACCGCAGCTACGTTCTTGACCTTGACATCGTTCCGATTGACCGTCACTCCCATCCGCTCAAGTATATTAACCA
>CAZYMK010000180.1:543-6442 GCA_964648885.1 uncultured Geobacter sp.
TAAAACGGCCAGAGCCTGTCAATCACGTTCATCAGCCAGCCCGGCTTCTGGCGGTCAGAGATAATCCCTTCACCAGAGTAGGTGATCTGGGCGTCAGCCACGTAGATGGAGTTAATGGTGTTCTCTGCCGTGATGTCTCGCTGGCGAATCGTTCCCTTAACCGTGACAATCTGATCTTCGTTATTGACCCTAACATTCCGGCGCCCTTCTACCAGCAGATTGCTGTTCGGCAGCAGGTCAACGACCTTGGCAGAGATAGTTGCTGTCAGGGACTCTTTACGGGTGGTTGAACCGCTGCCATCAAAGTTTGAGCCAGATGGAACCGTTATTGTAGGTAGGAGCAGGCCGCTGCAACTGCTGATCAAAACTGGGTGAAGTCACCTGGGCCTGCTGCACCACGCATCCGGACAAGATCAGACTGCACAGCACCCAGCCAGTAGATATGATTATATTCCTCATCTTCAGAACCCCACTTCAACGGTGGAAGCATCCAGCACCCGGGCTGGAAACTCCTTGTTTGACAGCAAATTCTGGACACGGATCAGGTCACCGGTACCGCCTGAACTGCGGGCACGGCCGGCAACCGTTATCCGCACACCGCCATTTTCGGCAATGATGGTCACCAGCTGACCGCTCACCACCACCGGCACTGAAACCAGCTGGCTTCCCCTGATTGGTACACCTGGCCGGACAGCGGTTCGCAGCCTTTTGCCTGCTGCTTCACTGATGCGGGTAAGTGGCTGGCCGCCGGCTTGCGCAACCTCATGCTTCAGAACCTGCAGGTCATCAGCGGTCAATACGGTATTCGTTGTCAGCGAACGTGCCGCCACCACCATCTCGGCACGCGCATCCACCAGCAGCCGCAACGATAGATTTTTCTCTACCCGACCGTTTACCCGTACCACCAGCGCCAGACTGACCGGTTCCCATCCGCTCCAGGCCGGTGGGGTCATGATTTCAAGGTCTCGGGCTCCGATGGCTGTAGTGATGCCGCGCGGCACTGACAGCTGCCTGATGCTGATTTCCCAGCCGGTAACGGCCTGTTTTTCTAGCAGCAGCTGCTCTACAGCAGCACGAATCTCTGCTTCGGCAAGTGGCTTTTGCGCAGCATCAGCCAAAACAGGCAGACACCCCAGCAGCACCAACACTGCTGCCAGTAGGCTTCTGAACCGTTTCATAAGATTACCGCTTCAGGTTGTTGGCCAGCTGCAGCATCTCATCAGAGGTCGTGATTGCCTTGGAGTTGGCCTCGTAGGCTCGCTGACCGATAATCATATTCACCATCTCTTCGGCAACATTGACGTTACTCATCTCCAAAAAACCTTGTGCCATTGTTCCCAGTCCATCCTGACCCGGCGTGCCGGTAGTGGCATTACCGGATGCATCAGTCTGCAGGTACAGGTTACGTCCCATAGAGGAGAGCCCCGTCGGGTTGGTAAAATTTGCCAGCTGGATATTGCCTACTGTGGAAGGTGCAGTCTGGCCGGCCTGCACAGCAGATATGGTGCCATCGGTTCCGATGGTGATCTTGGTAGAGTTATTGGGTATGACCACTTCCGGCAGCATCGGGTACCCTTCGGGAGTCACCACACGACCGTTGCTATCCATCTTGAAGGCCCCGGAACGGCTATAAGCAGTGTTGCCATCCGGCAGCTGTATCTGAAAGAAGCCGTCACCTTCAATGGCTACATCCAGGGCACCACCGGTATTCTGGAAATCGCCGGGGGTAAACTGTTTTGAAACCGCTGCCAGACGCGCACCCATACCGAACTGGATGCCGGCCGGTATCTGGGCGGCATTGGTTGATGGCGAACCAGGATTTTGCACGGTCTGGTACATCAGATCCTGGAAGTCGGGGCGACTCTTCTTGAATCCGGTCGTATTGACGTTGGCCAGGTTGTTGGCAATGACGTTGATGTTCTGGCTCTGGGTATGCATGCCGGACGCGGCGGTCCATAGTGATCTCATCATGACGGTAATCTCCTTTGATCAGGTTACACGCGTGCCAGGTCATTAATGACCTTGGCAACCATGTCATCGTAGCTGCGCACCACCTTTTGACAGCTTTCAAAAAAACGGCTGGCCTCCACCATCTGCACCATTTCAGCAATGGTATTGACGTTTGACTGTTCCAGCGCCCCCTGAGTTACTGAAGTCAAGGGACCAGACGGCTGTGGAACGGCTCCCCCCTCAGGCATGAACAGCGTGCCGGCCATCTTGCGCAACTGATATGGCTTGGCAAAATCAAACAGCGCCAGTGAAGCTATCGGCTCACCGTTCAGGGTAATGTTTCCCTGGCTGTCTACCACCGGCTTGCCACCACCTGCCTGGGCTGCCAGGTCTATCCGTATCGGTTGTCCTTCTTCCGGTCGCTCGCCAGCCCTTGAGAGCACCGGATGTCCTTCAACCGTAACCAGGGTACCATCATTGGTAAGCCTGAAACTGCCCTGCCGGGTAAAGGCCACTCCTTCATTCGTCCGGACTGCAAAAAAACCTTCTCCCTGTATGGCAAGATCCAGAATATTTCCGGTTTGGGCCAGGGCGCCGGGCGAGTAGTCGGTTACCATACGCGCCTGCAGCAGCACCGGATCGGCAGTCTGGCCCGGCGGCACTGCCGGCGGATTCCGGTTGCCGGCCAGCACACTTTCAAAGGCAAGTCGATCCTGTTTAAAACCACTGGTGGCCGCATTGGCCAGATTTGAGGCAATGATATCAAGACGCTTCATAGCTGCCAGATTACCTGATACAGCTGAATACATACCGCTATTCATGACCATCTCTCCTTTACATTACTTATCAGGGGCGAAACGGTTTCATCTTGCCCTTAAGCCGCACCATGGCCTGACTGAGGATCTGGCAGATGCGTGATTCTGTCAGTCCCAGTACCGAACCGATCTCCTTCAGGTTCATCTCTTCGTAGTAATAGAGGGTCACTGCCAGCCGTTCCTTTTCCGGCAACGCCTCAATGGCTGCACCCAGCGACTGGGCCAACTGACCCGCGATGGCCCGGTTCTGGGGATTCTTCGCTTCGTCATCACCCAAAACATCTGCCGGGCTTAACGGGTGCCCTTCCTCGTCGTCCCAGCTGTCTTCAAAACTGATAAAACTGTACTCATGGATATCGTCCAGCAGGCTGTAGTAGTCATCCAGACTGATCTGCAGCGCCTGAGCCATCTCCTCGACGCTGGGATTACGGCCTAGCCGACGCTCCTGCGTCTGCATCTCGCGCTCCACCATCTTACAGCGGTCACGCATGGTACGACTGAGGTTGTCGTTGGCACGCAGCTCATCCAGAATGGCCCCTCTGATATGCTGCTCGGCAAAGGTCTTGAACAGCACCCCCCGCTCCGGATCAAACCGGTCAGCCGCGTTAATCAGACCGATGACCGCAGCACTGGCAAGATCCTGCGAATCAAGATGTGCCGGCAGTTGCGCCATAAACCGGTTAACCAGATAGCGAACCAGCGGCAGATGTGAGGTGATCATGGTTTCCCGCAACTGCTGACTGCGTTCACCTGCCTGCTCTTCATATACCTTGAGCATGGTCATTGTCCGCCCCCTCCTGGTCCTTCCAGGTAGCGGCGAAAGAAAAACTGGATGTTGCCTTTCAACCGCATCGGACGCGTATTCTCAATCACCCGCTTGGCCAAGGTGGTAAAACAGGTGGCTGCCTCGGACTCCGGGTACAGCTCAAAGACCGCTTTCTGCTTTTTAACGGCATCAATCAGACGTTCGTCCCGCACCACACAACCCAGGTAGTCCAGTGAGATATCAAGAAATCTGCCGGCGACATTGGCCAGCTTGCGGAACACCTCCAGCGCATCCTCGCTGTCGCGGGCCATGTTGATCAACACCTTGAAATGATGCTCCGCATAACGGGTAGCCAGCAACTTGATCAGGGCGTAGACATCGGTGATCGAGGTTGGTTCCGGCGTCACCACCACCAGAATCTCCTGGGCTGCCACGGTAAAATAGGTCACATTTTCTGAAATGCCTGCCTCGGTATCAATGATCATCAGATCAAAGACCTCTTCAAGCATATCCAGCTCATCAAGCAGCTTCAGTTTCTCATGCTGGCCCAGGCTGGTGTATTCCTGCACCCCTGATCCGGCAGGTATCAGCTTGATGCTCGGTGTAACCTCGACAATGATCTCCGAGAGCCCTTTTTCTCCTGACAGGACATGGTTCAGGTTGTACTGCGGTGATAACCCCAGCAGTACGTCTAGGTTACCGACCCCTAAGTCGGCATCGACAATCAGCACCTTTTTGCCCAGTGATGCCAGGGCCATGGCCAGGTTCGCCACGACATTACTCTTGCCGACCCCCCCCTTGCCGCTGGTGACTGCAATAACCCGTATCCCCTGCTGATCGACCACCGCACCGCCCGGGCCATCGACACGCCCCGGCTGCTTGGCAGCCCTGGCCATCTGTCGCAAGGTATCGGCCTGATCGCCGGTTCCGCTCACCGCGCTCATTGCGCACCCTCCTTCAGTACCAGTTCCGCCAGTTTTTCCGATGTGGCAACTTCAATGTCCTCAGGCACCCGCTGGCCGTTAGTAAAGTAAGCAATCTGCAGGTTCGCTTTCAGCAGCAGGTTCACAATACAGCCGACACTCTCTGATTCATCCAGCTTGGTGAACACTACTTTACTGATCGGGAAAATACTGAACCGGTTGAGAATAACTTCCAGCTCCCTGTCTTTGGTAGTTGCCGAGAGGCAGAGATAGATGTCGGCCTGGATCGTGTTCTCCAGAAACACCTTCATCTCTTCCAGCTTCTCGGCATCCTTGTGGCTGCGCCCTGCCGTATCAATCAGGATCAGATCACTGCCAGCATGCCGTTCTACGGCCCGCTCAAGCTCTTTGGGGGTTGAGGCCACCTCAAGCGGTATGCCCATGATCCTGGTATAGGTCTTAAGCTGTTCAACTGCACCGACCCGAAAGATATCCATGGTTATCAGGGCCACCTTGTTACCTTTGTTCAGGGCGTACATGGCAGCAAGCTTGGCGGTGGTGGTGGTTTTACCAACCCCAGTCGGCCCCACCAGTGCAATAATCCGGGGCGCATTCTTTTTCATCCGCAGATTTCCGGCAAAGCGGATCAACTTTGAAAATGCACCACCCAGGCGGCTTTTCAGCGATTCTTCACCCTGTTCCTGGGGAAGCGCCTGCAGAGTTGCCATGATCTTCTCCTGCAACTCCGGCTCAACCCCCTGTCGTTCCAGCTCGCGTAATAACGGCGGACGCGGCCGTGCCGACTCGTTGACCTGCTCTTTTGTCTGGACCTCCGGTGACGCATCTGCCCACTGCACCGTCTTGGCTCCGCCATCCTGATTTTTGGTCAGGGTGCTGAGCAACAGTTTTTTAATTTCCTCCAGATCCTGCCGGGGGATATTGTTCAGGTTAATAGCACCTTCAGTCCTGGATTGAGCTACAGGCTGAGCTGCCTGCTCCTGCTGGCGCTGACGAAGCTCTTCCTCGCGCCGTGACATCAGTTCAACCTTTTCACGCAGATCACGCAGCTCGCGTGCCAAAGGGGCCAGCATCGAGCTTTCAAAGGCCTCCTTGGTGGCTCGTTCACGCTCTCGCGGGGGGGGTGAGGGGGGCGGGGGAGGGGGAGGGGGAGTATGAGGGTCTATGGCAGCGGTTACCTTGACCACCTGCTTGCTGAAGAAGCCCAGAATGCCGCCCTGTTTCTCCTTTTTGGTGGAGATGATCATGGCATCAGGCCCCAGCTCTGCCTTTACCAGACGCAACGCCTCTGTCATGGTTGGTGCTTGAAAAGTCTTAACCAGCATGGAAGGTCACCACTCCTAATGACTGAATTTTGACATTCTGCGGAATTTCGTTATGGGAAAGCACCGCCACATGCGGGACAAAACGCTCGATCAATTTCTTGA
>CAZYMK010000181.1:0-6430 GCA_964648885.1 uncultured Geobacter sp.
ACCGTCGGCGTTCAGCGACAGATCAATACCGCTGGCATGCCAGAACAGGGTCCGGTTACGGACAAACTTGTCATAGGGGGAGCGGACAAAAATCCGCAGCAGGATCGTCTCGCCATCCTCATCAAGCTCGGTCGTCAGCACCTCACCAACCTGCAGGTGACGATAAAAGATCGGCGAACCTACATTCAGGGAGCCCACATCATCGGCATGCAGCACAAACTGGCGTCCCGGCACATCCATGGTCACGGCTGGCGGGTTTTCAAGGCCGACAAATGAGGTGGCGTTTTCAGCAGAGCTACCCACATCCATCCCGATATACGAACCAGCGGTAAGGGTTCCCAGGCCGGTAATGCTGCTGCCGCTGATCCGGGGTCGCACCACCCAGAAGCGGGTGTCGGTCTTGAGAAAGGCCTCTGCATCGCGTTCTACATCAGCGGTCACCTCCACGCTGGAGCGGTCTTGGGCGATG
The DNA here is from genome assembly GCA_964648885.1 of uncultured Geobacter sp. Taxonomy (GTDB): domain Bacteria; phylum Desulfobacterota; class Desulfuromonadia; order Geobacterales; family Pseudopelobacteraceae; genus Trichlorobacter. The sequence goes on from CAZYMK010000181.1 coordinate 470, forward strand.
GTGACCGATCTGACCAGGCCGATCTGGACATCCTTGTACTTGATCTTGGTCTTCCCCTCTTCAATCCCCTCACCGCTGGTAAAGCTGATGGTAATGACCGGCCCTTTTTCCAGATAGGCATGTATGGCCAGCGAAAGGCCAACAATCAGCGCCACAATCGGGATCAGCCAGATCAGCTGCGATGAGCGCCGACGGCGGCGGTCCACCAGGGCATCGGGGATATCAGGCGTGGCAGTTTCGGGAGTCGCGTTTGCGTCACTCATGTTCATTTCTCTTTCTGAGCGGATCCCACATCAGGCGGGGGTCAAACACCATGGCGGCAAACATGGTCAGCACCACCACCATGCCAAAGGCGATGGAGGCGGTGCCGGCCCTGACCGTGGCCATGGTCTGAATCTGCACCAGGGCGGCCAGAATGGTCAAGACGAAGATATCCAGCATGGACCAGCGTCCTACCAGCTCTACCACCCGATAAAGCTGTACCCTGGTCCTGATCTTCCAGGTGGAGCCACGCCGCACCGACAGCAGCAGCAGGGTCAGCACCAGCAGTTTGAAGAGCGGTACCAGGACGCTGGCCACAAAGACAATCACCGCTATTCCCGGATTACCGCTTTCCCATAAATGCGCAACGCCGCTTACGATGGTATCTTTACGGTAGCTGACCAGGGTGCCGGTCTCCATCATGGTCATCAGGTTAGCCGGTATATACAGGATAAAGGAGGCGATCAGCAACGCCCAACAGCGCTGCAGGCTGTCGGGACGCCGCAGGTGCAGCCGTGTGCCGCAGCGGGGACAGCGAGGCCGGTCTTCTTCCGGCTGCGGCCGGCTAACCAGACTGCAGACATGGCACGACCAGTATCCCAGACTGGCTGCAGAGGTCCCTGGCCAAGCCATCTAATCGATCACTCCGTCGCGATCCTTATCCAGCTGCAGCCAGATATCACGCGGGTTAAAGGAGGATGCCAGCGCCGCAAGCAGCAGGGTCAGGATGCCGAAGGACCAGAGCGCCACGCCGGGGATGACCCGAAAATCCTGCACCAGCTTGACCAGCGACACCAGTACCCCCAGCATGAACACCTCCACCATCCCCCAGGGCTTGATAGCCTGCAGCAGCCGCATGATCGGACTGACTCCCGCCGGGACCTTGCCCAGATAGAGCGGCAGCAGCAGGTACAGCAGCAGTCCCAGCTCAAGGGCCGGCACCAGAATGCTGGTAACAAAGGTCAGGCTGGCAACCAGGTGCATCCCCTGATTCCAGAGATCGTGTACCGCCTGCAACAGGGTGACGGCATTGCCGCTCCCCTGCAGATTGATGCCGATGATCGGAAAGGTGTTGGCAATGCCGTAGAACATGACAGCGGCCAGAGTAAGGGCCAGACTGCGGTTGATACTGTCGGGCCGGTTACGGTAGAGAGTAGCGCCGCAACAGCAGCAGCAGGCAGCCCCGTTGGGGGGCAGCTCAATCTCCCGCAGGAGCAGGTCGCACTGGGGACAGGCGATGAGTGGTTTTTCGTCTGTTTGCATAGTGCCAGACTATAAACAAGGATCGCGGAAAGTCAACCGGATGACGGTTTTTTATGGCAGGAGCCGGGCAGGTGATGCTATAGTGCCGCCGTTTTTCACTATTGCGAGGTGCCGTATGAACAATCGTTTTCTTGATGCCTGCTGGGGCAGACCAACCGACCGTACTCCGGTCTGGCTGATGCGTCAGGCCGGACGTTATCTGCCGGAGTATATGGCGGTTCGTTCCCGTTGCAGTTTCCTTGAACTGTGCAAAACCCCGGAACTGGCTGCCGAGGTAACCATCCAGCCGGTGGATATTCTTGGGGTGGATGCCGCTATTTTGTTCTCCGACATCCTGACCCCGGTGGAGCCGATGGGGATGAAGCTGGACTTTGTACCGGGACCGGTCTTTGACAATCCGATCCGCACCATGGCTGATGTAGAAAAGTTGAGAATACCTGATCCCGAATCCGATGTGCCCTATGTACTGCAGGCGATCAGAATCCTGCGCAAGGAGCTGGCCGGCAAGGTGCCGCTGATCGGCTTTGGTGGTGCGCCGTTTACCCTGGCCTGCTACATGGTGGAAGGCAAGGGTTCAAAGGACTGGGCCACCATCAAGCGGATGATGTACTCTGCTCCGGATGTCTATGCGGCCCTGATGGAAAAGGTAACCATGATGGATATGGAGTACCTGAACGCCCAGATCAAGGCCGGGGCCCAGGCGATCCAGATCTTTGACACCTGGGGAGGGATCCTCTCCCCCACCGATTACAAGAAATATGCGCTGCCCTACACCACCAAACTGATCAACGGTCTTAACCGTACCCAGACTCCGATCATCCATTTTGTGAAAGGGGCCGCCACCATGCTGCAGACCGTGCAGCAGGCCGGCGCCGATGTGATGGGATTGGACTGGCACGTCAACCTGGGGACTGCCCGCGACACCCTGGGACCACAGACTGCGGTCCAGGGCAACCTGGACCCCACCGTGCTGTATGCCCCCAAAGGGGTCATTGAACAGGAAGTGCAGCGGATACTGGATGAAAATGCCGGGCGTCCCGGCCATATCTTCAACCTGGGCCACGGCATCCTGCCTACGGTCTCGCCGGAGCATGCCATCCATATGGTTGAGTGCGTCCACCGTCTTTCACAGAGGTAACCCATGTCGATCACCATGAAGAACGTTGTTGTGTTTGTAACTGACTTAAACCGGGCCAAGGCCTTCTACGCCGATCAGCTGGGGCTGCCTCTGGCAGGTGAGAGCCAGATGATGATGGAGTTTTTCCCCGGCGCCAAGACCACCCTGGGGGTGGCCCTGGCACTGCAGGATGATGCCAAGGCCCTGGTGGGTCGCCATACCGGCATTACCCTGCATGTCAAGGGACTGGTCAAGGTCTGCGAACGGCTGCAGACCGCCGGTGCCCGTTTTATTGAGCCGCTGGAGGAATCCCCCTGGGGCAAGATGGCGGTGGTGGCGGATCCGGACGGGAACCAGTTTGCCCTGGTGGAGATGTAGGGATGGTCCTTTTCCGTCCTGACCGCGCTAGGCTTCGCCATGGCTTGTGCGGCGTACAGATGGTACGCCTCCGCGCCATGGCTCTCCTGTCGCAGCCAGAACGAAAAAATCCTCATCCCTCTATCTTGCAGGAATTCTATGATGCTAACTGTTGACACCACTATCCTGGACAATCTGACCGAAAAGGCCAAGGCCTCGCCGCGTCTGCGGATGAACCACAACTTTCATCCGGCCAACGAAGCGACCTGTCACCGGCTGCTGAACGCCATGGAGCCCGGCTCCTACATCCGCCCCCACCGGCACCTGGACAGCGAAAAGGACGAGACCTTTGTGCTGGTACGGGGCAGGCTGGGGGTGATCTGCTTCGATGATCAGGGTGCGGTGACCGAAACGGCCCTGCTGACAGCCGGCACTGATCAGGCCATCCTCACCATCCCCCACGGCATCTTCCATACCGCCGTCAGCCTGGCGCCCGGCAGCATCTTCTTTGAGGCCAAGGCCGGGCCCTATCTGCCGTTTTCCGAGGCAGAAAAGGCCCCTTGGGCTCCAGATGACCAAACCCCCGAGGCAGCGGTCTATCTGCAACAGCTATGCGCCTTGTTCTGATCCTGTTCTGCCTGCTGCTGCCGCTCTCTTCCCACGCGGCAGCCCCGATGAGGCCCTACAGCGGCATCGGGGTACTTGCCCTCTCATCCGTCGCCCTCACTGAACCGATCCCGCTCTATCATGACCCCGGCATCTCCCGCTGCTGCAAATTTCCACTGCCGGACCTGGGCAAGCTCAACGTCTGGCTGTTCGGCAGTGACCAGCCGTATCTGCTGGTAACGACGCGTAAAGGCGATTGGCTTGAAGTGGAATATGACGATGCCGGGCGAACCGCCTGGCTGAAACCTGAACGGCGTTGGAACTACACCCCCTGGGATCAGTTTCTGAAAGGCAGGATGGTGCAGTTTCTGCGTAACAGCCCCAAAAAGCAGATACAGGTACTCCCCCATCCCGGTAGTGCCGAGGGAACTCCGCTGACATCAAACAGGCCGATGAAGGTGATCCTGGCTCAGGGGGATTGGGCCTATGTGCTGCTTGACCAGAGCAGTTCCGGCTGGATCAGATGGCGTGATAGCGATGGTCGGCTATTGATCGGTTTTGATGGTGCCGTGCCGAAATAATCCGTTGACGCACCTCTGTCTGCCGTGCTATGAGTCCCGACCATGAAACAGATGATCAGCAACATAGCAGCACGAGCTATCACCGCCGCGGCGTCCAGCGCCGTGGAGCCTGCTGCTGCCCGCTGATCCGTTTCGACAGACACGTTACTGAACAGCCGCAGGCCGCAGCCTGCGGCTTTTTTCGTTTTCAACATCCAATGACACAGAAGGAGCTACCCTGATGCGCGTACCACTGGTGCCGGCCGGAACCGGCGAACTGACCTACGAAATCCGCAACATCGTCAACGTGGCTGAAAAACTGCAGAAATGTGGCGTCACCATCAACTGGGAGAACATCGGCGACCCGATCGTCAAGGGAGAACAGATCCCGGCCTGGATGAAGCAGATCGTCGCGGATGCTGTCATGGACAACGACACCTGGGGCTACTGCCATACCCGGGGCGTTCTCAAAACCCGCGAGTTTATCTGCGAGACCACCAATAAGCGCGGCGGTGCCCAGATCACCCCTGATGACATCATCTTTTTCAACGGCCTGGGGGATGCCATTGCCAAGATCTATGGCTGCCTGGAACCTGCAGCCAGGGTGCTGATGCCCTCCCCCTCCTACACCACCCACACCCTGGGTGAAGTAGGCCATGCCGGCGCTCCGTCACTGCACTTCAAACTTGATCCCGCCGACGGCTGGAAGCCTGACCTGGCCGAGATGCGCCGCCAGATCGAGAACAACCCCGGCATCTGCGCCATCATGATCATCAACCCGGACAACCCCACCGGCATGGTCTATAGCAGGGAAACCCTGCAGCAGATCGTGGCCCTGGCCAGGGAGTTCGGTCTGTTCATCATCTCTGACGAGGTCTACATCAACATCGTCTATAACGGCCAGAGCACCGTACCGATCAGCGACGTGATCGGCGATGTCCCGGCGGTCTCGTTGAAAGGAATATCCAAGGAGTTCCCCTGGCCCGGCTCCCGCTGCGGCTGGATCGAGGTCTACAACGGCCAGAGCGACGAGCAGTTCCGCAAGTACATCAACCTGATCCTGACCGGCAAGATGAACGAGGTCTGCTCCACCACCCTGCCCCAGACCGTGATCCCGGCCATCATGCAGCACCCCCAGTACCAGGTCTATCTGAAGGAGCGGATTGCCCTGTATGAAAAATCCAGCAACATCACCTACAGCTACCTGAAAGATGTGCCTGAACTGCTGGTCAACCGGACCAACGGCGCCTTTTACATGGCGGTCGCCTTCAAGGACGGCGCACTGAACAGCAGCCAGTCGCTGCCGATCGACAATCAGGAAGTGCGCGAGCTGGTGGAGTCGCTGGTGAACCAGCCCGGCGTTTCAGCGGACAAGCGGTTTGTCTACTACATCCTGGCTGCCACCGGCATCTGCACCGTGCCGCTCTCCTCCTTTGCCACCCCCCTGCAGGGGTTTCGGGTTACCCTGCTGGATCGTAACCCGGCCGAGACCGAGCGGATCTACCGGACCCTGGCCGAGAAGATCAAGCAATACCTGGCCTCCTGATGCACGAAAGGCCCCGGATTTCCGGGGCTTTTTTTATTCTGAAATCAGCAGTTCATTAACACAGAGCCACAGAGAACACAGAGAGTGAAAACCAAAACCAGATATTCCTTTTGGGTGAATCAAAAAAGCATTTTTGAGCTTATAACTCTTAGATTTTACTCTGTGTTCTCTGTGCCCTCTGTGTTTTAAATGCTTTTTCTAGGAGTCTGTCGGACTTGAAACAAGACTTACCATCTGCTTTTGTTGATTAT
>CAZYMK010000182.1:0-1063 GCA_964648885.1 uncultured Geobacter sp.
TTTACGCCGCTGGGGCGGAGCAGCCTGATCATCTCAAAAGGCAACAGCGCCAAATACGGCCTGCAACTTCCCCCGGCGTTGCTCAAGCGGGCAGATAAGGTGGTGGATTGATGGAATGCAGACGTGTGCAGCATGAACAGTGGCTTGAGCTGAGGATTGAAGGGCGTCTTGATGCCCAGTGGGCTGATCAGCTTGATCGTGAACTGTCCAGCTTACTGCGGGATGGCGTCCGTCAGATACAGCTTCAGATGGCCGGGATCAACTTTTTAAGTTCCGCCGGTATCAGAATTCTGCTGAAATATCGTAAGGAACTGGTGGCAGCAGATGGATGCCTGCAGGTTACCTCTCCATCAGAGCAGGTTGCAGGTATCCTGCAGATGACCGGGCTGCTGGCCCTGCTTGAACCTTCCCAGCCAGCTGCCAGCCGCACCCGGTCAGCAGTTGCCGTATCGTCTGACAATCGTCTGACGTTTGCAGGGGGCAGCATGACCCTCTACCACCCTGCCCCCTCTGCAACCATCTTGCTACGAACCGTCGGAACGCCCCTGATGAACGGTGAAAGCAGCTATACAACCGCCACTCAACTGGCACTGCCTGCCGACACCATGGCACTGGGTCTGGGGGCCTTTGGCGACAGTTTCATTGACTGCCAGACCCGGTTTGGTGAATTCATGGCACTGGGGGGCAGCGCCATCACCCTGCCGGCAGATGGTGGCGATACCCCGGATTTCCTGGCCGGCATAGCGGATTATGTTCCTTCGGTACAGGCCCTGTACGCCATTGTCTGCCAGGGGGCCTTTGCCCGGTTTGGCCAGTTCAGCGCCAACGCATCCGACGAACCGCTCCCCTTTTCCCGGCTGGTGGATGCCGCCTTTGAGGCCTGTCAAAGCAACTACATCGCACTGGCCATGATCGCCGAGACCGACGGACTGGTGGGGGCATCACTGCTCAGTTCACCGGCCTGGCCTGCTGCCGGCGGGTTACTGGAGTTCCCTGCCGTGCGTGACCGGATCAGCCTGACCAGTGAACCGGCCTGGCCCCGTTCCCTGGCCCTGGTCTGCGG
>CAZYMK010000182.1:1163-6360 GCA_964648885.1 uncultured Geobacter sp.
GTTAGCCCCTTTTGTGCGACCCTACGGTTCCTCTCAGGTCAGCGGCCATTTTCACGCAGCCGCCCTCTCCTACCGGGCCCTGCCGGACGGACTGCTGGAGCTGGCCCCAACCGTGACCGGGCTGATAAAAACCCAGAACCTGCAGGGGCTTTTCCACCTGTTACACGATACCCGCCCGATCACCGGTATCGGTGAAAGCTGCTTTCTGCGCGGTGCGCTCTGGTGTGGGCCGGCAATCCTGCAGGAGGAGGCACCATGAACCTGCTGCTCGGCTCCCTGACCATCGGACTGATCCTCACCCTGCTGGGCTTAGGGGTCTATATTTCGTTTAAAATCTTCAGCTTTGCCGATATGACCGCTGATGGCTCAATCACCCTGGGGGGGGCAGTGGCAGCCATCCTGCTGGTAAGTGGTGTCTCACCGCTGATTGCCACCCTGGCAGCAACCGGCGCAGGGCTGCTGGCAGGGCTGGTAACCGGTCTGCTGCACACCCGCTGCAGGATTCACCCCCTGCTGTCCGGCATCCTGACCATGACCGCGCTCTACTCAATCAACCTGCGGGTGATGGGCAAGAGCAACATCTCGCTGATGTCAACCACCACCCTGGCGGATTCCGCCGAACAGCTGGGGACACCGTTCTTCGGCACAGGGGGAAATGTCCTGCTGCTGGGCTGGCAGGTGGCCCCACGGGATCTCTCGGTGCTGCTGGCAACCCTACTGCTGGTACTACTGGCCAGTCTGCTGTTGTATCTCTTCTTCAGGACCAATCTGGGCACCGTGATGCGGGCCACCGGTGACAACCCCCAGATGGTGCGGGCGCAGGGCACTGATACCGGCCTGATGATCACCCTGGGGCTGGCGCTGTCCAACGGGCTGATCGCCCTGTCCGGCGCGCTGTTGACCCAGTACCAGGGCTTTAGTGATGTACAGATGGGGATCGGTATGCTGGTCTGGGGACTGGCCAGCGTGATCATCGGCGAGTCGCTGGTGCGGGGCGGCAGGCTTGGCCTGGCGATCTGCGGCGTGTTGATCGGGTCGTTGCTGTTCCGGCTGCTGGTGGCGATTGCGCTGCGTTTCGGGCTGAACCCCAATGACCTGAAACTGATCACCGCCCTCTGCGTCTTTGGCGCCCTGGTGTTGCCCGGCTGGCTGGGCAGTTTCACAGCACGCATGAAGGGAGGCAGCCATGCTTGAGATTAACGGCTACCATAAAACCTTCCATGCTGGTACACCCAATGAAGTCAAGGCCTTAAAGCAGATCAGCCTTACCGTTCAAAACGGCTCTTGTGTGGTGGTGATCGGCACCAACGGCTCTGGTAAATCCACCCTGCTAAACGCCGTGGCAGGCAGTTTTCTGCCGGACCAGGGCACGGTACGGCTGGATGATCACGACATCACCAGCTGGAGCGAGCACCGGCGGGCCAGGCTGATCGGGCGGGTCTTCCAGAACCCGTTCAGCGGCACCGCCCCTGGTATGACCATAGCAGAAAATCTGGCCATGGCAGCCCGACGGGGCCGTTTTCCCGGCATCAGTTGGGCGCTTGGCCCCCATCTGCTGGATGAATGCCGCGACCGTATCCGCACCCTGCGGATGGGGCTTGAGGACCGGCTTGACACCGCCATTGGCGGTCTTTCCGGTGGCCAGCGTCAGGCCCTGACCCTGCTGATGGCCACCTGGCAGCGTCCGGCCCTGCTGCTGCTGGATGAGCATACCGCAGCCCTTGATCCCCGCAGCGCCGAACGAATCATTGAACTGACCAACGAGATCGTTACCCGGCACCAACTTACCACCCTGATGGTGACCCACTCCATGCACCAGGCCGCCAATCTGGGGGACCGCCTGATCATGATGCACAAGGGGGAGATTGTCAGGGACAGCAGTGGTGCAGACAAACAGCGTCAGCGCCCGGATGATCTGCTGGCCTGTTTTGATCAGTTACGACGCAGAGAGATGCTGGATGAGAGCGCCGCAGAGATACTGCGGCAGCAGTATGTTTGAAGTCAGAGGAGTAGCTGCAACCAGCTTTACACACAGAAAGGAGCAACCATGTCACGATCACTCAAAAACCTGCTTGTATCCGCAAGTATCCTGTCAGTCCTGCTGGCAGCGCATCCAGCCGCTGCAGAGCCTTCCAGGGCACAGGTCATCTCACTCTGGGAACAACAGCACAATGTCAAAGGCAGGGTACTGGAGGTCAAAAGCCGTGGCGGCCAACGCCCGACCAACCAGCTCTTCACCAAGCAATACCTGACTCCGGTTGGCACCTGCTGGGATTATGATGTAGTTGAGCTACAGAAATGCGGCTGCCGCCTGTTTGAAAAGGCCAGTGTCTGCTGCAGAAAAGGAAGCACCAAGGAATGTGAGGTACGGATTGGCACTAAAACCGGCATGGTTGATTGCGCCAAATACGGCAAACCAAAGTTCGGGTTGTCCGGTAACACTGAACCGGAAGAGTGCAAAGCACAAAAGCAGGCCGCCAACTGCTGGTCTCGCAAGGATCTGCTGTTTGGTCCGGGTGTGGTGATTGGCCCCTGTATGGAAAACGCACCGGTCTTTACCTGCCCCAAAGGCCAGGAGACCGTCACGGCCTTCCTTGACGGCAAGTGCGGTCCAACCCCCGAAGATTGCGGTTGTACCTTGGTGGAAGAGTGCTCCAAACCCCAGGGGCTTGAATGCTACAAACAATGGAAAGCGGATAAAGAGGCGGTGGACTGTTTCTGGAATCCCCAGCACAACAACAACTACAAACGCTGGAAGTGCTACGATGAGCTGAAGGCATCCCGCAAGCCGTAACGTTATACAAACGCCCCCGACAACAAACGTCGGGGGCGTTTGTATCAGCGCAGAGCGTCCTGCATCAGTTCATGCAGCACCAGCCGCTCCTGTTCTACATCAAAGATCCAGTAAGCGCCGTTGCGGGGGTTAAACCAGAGCTCCAGATACAGCAGCTTGGCATTCAGCCAGCGGGCCTCCAGCGGACGAGCGGAATATGACGGCACACTCAGGGACAGGGCCGGTTGTCTGCCGCGTAGCACCAGCAGGGTCTCGCTGCCCCGCAGTTTACCTGCCCGGTACACGCCCAACGACGCTGCCAGCAGACCGGACAGCTGGTCGGCACGCACCGGCTCTACCGGGCGGGTCACCCGCAAGAGGGTCAGATCATCAGCACGTCTGAAAATCGGCTGGTAGACCGGCGACTCTTCAGCAGCCGCACCCTCACCCTGGATCTTCAGTACCACCTCAAAGCTCCTGACCGGCTTACCCTTCTTTTCCCAGGGCCTCAGGTAGGCCAGTTGCAGGCGGGTCTCACCAACACCCCGGGGGGCAAACCTGAACACAAACCTGCCCCCGGCGCCAGGCCGGTCAGCATCCCGCACAAAACCGGTCTCACCCACCAGGGTCAGCAGATCCTGGTTGTAGCGCAGTAGTTCCCACAGATAACCGGTGGTCGGATTACCCTCAAGCTTCAGGGTCACCCCTTCTCCAGCAGAAACACTGAAGGTCCGGCCATGGTCACGCTCAGTCAGCTCCAGGGCACACAAAGGGACGGTCATCATCAATACTACCGAACAGACCACTGCAATCAAAAATGGCATGGCATAACTCCTTTCAAACCGGCAACAGCTAACCGGGCCAGCAGCCGTCATTGACGGGTCAACCGCGTAATCAGCTCGGCATACTGCGGGTAGCAGCTGATCAGCTGGGCACGTTCAGCAAGTTCAAAATCGGCAAAGTCGAATCCCGGAGCAACGGTACAACCCACCAGGGTGTGTCCGTTGCCAGCCAGCTCTGCCCCAAACCAGCAGCCAGCCGGCACCACCAGCTGGAACTGCTCCCCTGCAGCAAGATGCGGCCCCAGCTGCAGGCGATGATAGCTGCCATCCGTGTCAATCTGATGTATCACCACTGATGACCCGCCGTAGTAATGCCACAGTTCATCGGCCTTGATCCGGTGCAAGGCAGAGAAATCTCCCGGCTCAAGCATAAAATAGATGGCAGTAGACAGGGCACGATGGCCACCGAAGCGCTCCGGGAGTGCTGTGTCAGCAATCTGTTCGGCAGCGCGGTAGGTTTCGCGGTACCAGCCCCCTTCCGGGTGCCTGAGCAGATTTAAGCAGGTGACAAGTTCTGCAGCAGTATAGTCCACACGTTCCTCCAGGTTGAATCAGTGAGCTGCACCCTTGGCAGGGGGCGGGTCCGTCACTGCTCCCTCAAACAGCAGCACAGCACCCTCAAGATAACGGCCGGTACCCTGATGTTCCCAAAAGGTTCGGGTGCCATCGCTGTAGCGTGCTCCTGAGCCGGAAACGGCAACCGGCAACTGCACCAGCGCTCCATTGGGTAGCCGGACAGTCACACGCTGCTGTTTCAGATCAAAACAGGCCTGCAGCTGCCGTCCGTCCGTTGACCGATAAACCGCAGACACCTGATCAGCGGCCTGGTTACAGACCAGATCAGCAGCCCGAGCCGGCAATGATACTGCCACCAGCAGAATAATCAGCAAAAATCTGATCACAGGTTACCTCCTGTCCTGTTTCGCTCCAGCCAGCTGCTCACAGCAGCCGCAACAGCTGATGGCTGCTCCGTATGTATCGAGTGGGCAGCATCGGCAATCACTTGCATGTCAGCGCCGGGAATCTGGTGGGCCAGCTGCCTTGCATGGTGCAGCGGCAGCAGAATATCCTGTTCAGCGGCAATCACACAGGTGGGTACCGTCACCTGCCCCAGGCGTTCGGTTGCATCATACCGGGCAATAGCCTCAACCTGCCCCCGAAATGCTGCGGCTGATTGGGGCCAGGGATAGGTCCGCAGGTAGGTCAGCACGGCATCCACCATCTCTTTCGCGTCAAAAAACCGTTCGGTCAGGATCCAGGCCAGGATGGTGCGGAACCAGGCAGCCTGGTCCGCTCCCTGCTCGCTGCAATCGGCCCAGTCGGCAAACAGCAGGTTATTGCGGTGTGAATTGCGGGCGGTGCTGGCAAGCAGCACCATGCTCTGCACCAGCTCCGGGCAGCGCAGTGCCATTTCCAGGGCCACCATGCCCCCCATGGAGTGGCCCACCAGGTGAATCTTCCGCAGACCCAGATGGCTCAGCAACGCCAGACAATCCTGCGCCATCAGCTCAATTGAGGTTTCACACACCTGGGTAGACCGTCCCACCCCGCGGTTATCCAGTACAATCACCGTATAACGCTC
>CAZYMK010000183.1:0-6311 GCA_964648885.1 uncultured Geobacter sp.
CACTTTGAGGGGCATGTGCCGTTTACGTTTCAGCGGTTACGGCCGGATGTGGTGAAATGAGCGGCCGTTTCGGCCCTTTTGCTTTTGCAGGGGGTATGCTATAAGCACCGCTGCGTCTGTTGGATGACCGAGTTTTAAGCTGCGCTATAACCAACCACAAGGGGTTTGCTGATGATGTATAACGTTATGCGTGTTGTGTGGGTTCTTACAGTACTGCTTGGTACCTGGAGCAGTAGCGCTTTCAGTGAGGCTGGCGGGGGAGCTGCGCCGGCAGCCGGTGCGGTGGTTGGCAAGCAGTCCGTTAGCTCGGCTGCACCCCCTGCTTCAACTTTCGGCCCGTTGGCACCAGTCGGAGCCTCTGCTGCACAGACGAGCAGCCAAGGCAGCCTGACCGGCTCGACAGGTCGGCAGGAAGGGGCCGGCAACCTGCTTGCGCCGAATCAGACCACCGGCGGGACCCAGCAAAGCGCTGACGGCACCGCGTCAACCGGTGCGGAGAGTACAGCACAGCAGTCCGGCCCGGCTACAGCTGCTGCCGACGGAGCAGGTGAGGCTTCTGCCTTGGAGCGTGCCATGCAGGACCACGCCGACGGCAGCCAGAAGGCCAAGCCGCAGGCAAGTCGCATAGCACCACTGCAGCAGTTCGGGTACACTTTTTTCCGGGCTGGCGCACGGGAGTTTGCTCCGCTGACCGATATACCGGTGGGAACAGATTATATCCTGGGCAGTGGTGACCGGATCCACCTGACAATCTGGGGCAGCCTGGAGACCTCTCTTGAACTTGAAATCAACCAGAACGGTGATGTGGTGATTCCCAAAGTTGGCACGGTCAGACTGGCCGGTGTTTCTTACGGTCAGTTGCCGACCCTTTTGAAGGCCCAGCTTGGCCAGTATCTGAAGGATTTTCAGATCAGCGTGACCATGGGACGGCTGCGGCTGGTCAAGGTCTATGTGGTCGGCCAGGTCAGGTCTCCCGGTGATTACACCATATCCGGACTCTCAACGGTCCTGAATGCCCTGAGCGCGGCAGGTGGGCCCACTAAAAACGGTACCCTGCGCTCGGTAGTGGTCAAGCGTAACGGCGTGGTGGTTGAGACCGTCGACCTGTACGACTTTTTCCTGAAGGGCAACAAGTCAAAGGATATCAGGCTGCAGCCCGGTGATACGATCTATGTGCCCAGTATCGGTCCGGTGGCCGGTATTGGCGGCAACGTGCGGCGTCCGGCCATCTACGAGCTGAAGCATGAAAAGAACCTGAAGGATCTGCTGGCCCTGGCTGACGGGCTGATCCCCACCGGCTATCTGCAGCGGGTGCAGATCTCGCGGGTTGATGCCCACGATAAAGTGACGGTCAGTGATATCAACCTTGATCCCAAGGCAAGCGGCAAGGCCCTGGACGCTATTACGCAGTCGGTGATGATCAAGGATCTCGACCAGGTCAAGGTCTTTCCCATTGACGGCACCTTGCGCGGATACACGCGTCTGGAAGGGTATGTGCTGCGGCCCGGCGATTACGCCCTGCAGCCCGGCATGCGGGTTGCCGATCTGCTGGGCCAGGACAACCTGTTGCCGGAGTATTATGGCGAGGCCGGCCAGCTTCTGCGCCTGGTGGCGCCTGATTTTCACCCAGAAGTCAAATACTTTAACGTGAAGCAGGCCATGGCCAACGATCCTGCCCAGAACATAGAACTGCAGGAGTTTGACACGATCAGGATCTTCTCCCGTTGGGAGATGGAAGAGATGCCCCAGGTACGGGTGAGCGGCGAGGTTCAGAAGCCGGGCACCTACCGCCTGTTTAATGGTATGCGGGTACGTGATCTGCTGGTGTTTGCCGGCAACCTGAAGCTGACCGCCTTTATCCGTAATGCCGAGATTACCCGCACCGACTACAGCGGAACAGCGGTGAAGAGTTATCCGCTGCAGATTGATCTGGGCAAGGCCCTGGCCGGTGATCCGCAGCACAACATCGTGCTGGAGAAGTTTGATGAGCTGTACATCCGCAAGATCCCCAACTGGTCGGAAGAGACCGAACGGTATGTGACCCTGCAGGGAGAATTTCTGTTTCCCGGCACCTATCCGGTGTACCGTGGTGAACGTCTCAGCTCGGTTATCAAGCGTGCCGGCGGGTTTACCGAGCGTGCCTATCTGCGGGCAGCCCGGCTGACCCGTCCTTCGGTGCAGCGGCAGCAGCAGCAGCGGATGGATGAGGCGTTGCAGCGGGCTGAAAAGGATCTGGCCCAGAAACAGGCCAGCGTTTCAGCAACGTCGTTAAGCAAAGAAGAGCTGGAATCCACCAAGGCAACCCTCGAAGGCTTGACCCGCTCCCTTGAAAAACTGCGCGGTATGAGGGCCGAGGGGCGGGTGGTGATTAAGCTGACGCCGTTGCCGCTGTTTGAGCAGAGCTCTTTCGATCTGGTACTTGAAGGGGGGGAGGTGCTGGCCGTACCCCAGGAACCGGGGGTGGTGCATATTCTGGGTAATGTCTACAACCAGACCTCTTTTGTCTACCAGCCTGATGACAGCGACCTTGATGTGTATCTGGAAAAGGCCGGCGGTCCCACCTCTGAGGCGGACAGTTCCGAAATGTATGTCATTAAGGCCGACGGATCGGTGGTCAGCAAAAAACAGTTTCCCCTGTTCAGCTTTAACCGGTTTAGCGGTACAGCGCTGCTCCCTGGCGATACCCTGGTGGTGCCGCAGAAGATCGAACGGACAGCCTGGCTGCGTGATCTGAAAGATATCACCCAGATCCTGGCCAACGTGGCCCTTTCGGCCGGCAGCGTCTACCTCTGGTTCAAGTAATCGTATTAACCGGCCATCGTGCAAGGAGCTTTTGCTATGCTGCCACCATCCTCT
Source organism: uncultured Geobacter sp. (assembly GCA_964648885.1). Lineage (GTDB taxonomy): Bacteria > Desulfobacterota > Desulfuromonadia > Geobacterales > Pseudopelobacteraceae > Trichlorobacter. Next base: position 2,857 of record CAZYMK010000183.1, read on the forward strand.
GCCGCTGTACGACGTACCCTGCTGGGCGTCTGTTGCGCCGCAGCACTGCTTACCGCTGCTGCTCCGGCAACTGCCGGAGATCAGCAGCACGCCACGGCCTGGACCCACGGTCTTTCGTTTCAGGGGTTCACCGGTCTTTTAAACACCCCGTCGGCCTATGTACAGCAGTTGGGCAGTCTGCAGGGGGCCTACACCAATCAGGTTGATTCCCATTGGCGCAAACGGCCCGGCCTGCAGGAAAACTACCTGCTCTCGGTGGGGCTGTTCGGTTTTGCCGAGGTGGGAGGGCGCCTGACCGAGGTGTTTCGCCCCCGTGGTGTTAACGACCTGTCGGCCCAGGTAAAAATCAGTACACAACCGCTTACTGCTGATATGCCCTGGTTTCCCGTTCTGGCGGCCGGCATGCAGGATGTGGGGGGCGGGGCCACCAATCTGCAATCCAGATACCTGGTGCTTTCCAGCGAACTGTGGCGACTGCGGCTCTCGGCCGGGTATGGTCATGGACCGGACCGGATGAAGGGGGGGTTTGGCGGGGTCGAGCTGATTGCCCACGACTGGGTCCGCCTGCTGGGGGAATACGACACCCGTGATACCAACCTGGGGGTGCGCCTGATGGCCCCCCCGCTGCCGTATCTGCCGATAAGTGTAGTACTGACCGGCAAGACGGCTGTTTCCGGTAGCCGCTCCGGTACGTTTGATATCGCGGCCGGCTTCAGCATTCCGCTGGATTTGCGTGAATGGAACGGAAAAAAGCAGGGTCAAGGGTCAGGGGTCAAGGTTCAAGAGGCGCAGAGCGTGGGAGAGCAAGGGCCGGGGGCTAGTGGCCAGGGGCCGGAAAAGCAGGGTCAAGGCCACGCACTGAGCCTGTCGAAGTGGTCAGAGGGCAAGGGGCAAGAGGCGCAGGGGCTGGACGTGACGGGGCCGGTGGTTGCTGCTGGTGTCGGCGTTGTTCCTGACGCACCGATGTCAGAGCCCTTGAGTGATCAGTTGCTGCAGACGTTGCAGCAGCGTCTGCAAGAGCAGGGCTTTATCCGTGTCAAGACAGGCAGACAGGGGAAGCACGGTCTGGTGGTGCAGTATGAAAACGTCAGGTTTCCGTATAACGAGCTGGATGCCCTGGGGCTGGTGATCGGTACGGCGACGGAGGTCGCCCCGGCAGAAACCGGTCTGCTGACGGTTATTACCGTGCGTAAGGGGATTGCCATGCAGGCGGTGCAGGTGCCGCTATACCTTGCCAAAAACTATTTTAATGCAACGGGTGAGGCCCGCGCCGAGCTGAGCGAGCTGCGTGAGGCGCTGGTAGTGCGAGCCGATACCGGTCTGCAGGATGTTGCGTATCTGGAGCCCACCGGTAACAAGGGGATTCTTGATTATCTGCCCCTCACCACCGTAACCCTGGCGCCGGGGCTGAAAACCCATGTAGGAACTGACGTAGGCGTATTTGATTACCTCCTCTCGCTGCGTCCAGAAGTAGTAGTAAACCCTTGGAAAGGGGGGTTGCTGAATGCTCGATGGGATTTACCGGTCGCATGGAGTAAGAATTATAATACGTGGGAACCGTTCAGTTTTGAACGCCATGAACCCAGTATGGACAGGTTGCAGCTAACTCAGGCTTTCAAATTATTACCTACTGTGATTTTAAATTCAGGTGGTGGGATGATAGAGCGAGATTGGTACGGCACGCTGAATGAGCTAATCTGGCAACCCGGTGACGGACGTCATCGTCTAAAAGCAATGCAGGCTTGGGCAACGTCCAAAGATAGCAACAAAAAGGATATAAACCTGTATTTAGGTGCTTACCGGTACAATTTACCGGAGCTGGACCTTTCTCTGGAGGGAACCGGTGGACGATTCTGGAATCAGGATGAAGGATTCCTTGTTGAATTGAAACGTTTTTTTGGTGATGCGGCTGTTTCACTATACTACAAAAATGTAACGATTGTGGAGAAACAACATATACAGTCTGTTGGTTTGCAATTCAGTATTCCATTAACTACTCGTAAAAATATCAAGCTGGGACCAATTACAATAGGTGGAACTGATGAGTGGCGTTACAACCAAGAGACCACGTTAACAACTGCCAGCAGGACTGGAAATTATTTAGTACCCTATACGATGGCAGCAGTACCGCAAAATTCAGTTTCTCTTGAACGCAGCTATATGAACCGGGATCGTCTGCATGCAGCATACATCAATACTCACTTGAGTCGGCTACGGGATGCATGGTTTAAATTTGGTCACGGACAAAATTAGAGCTATATTTACCCGTTTTAGAGTAGTTTCTTATTTAAATGAGCCCAGAACGTTTGGGTGCTATGAGTTATAACATGATGATATGTCGGTGTTTTTAAGTGTTTTTTTGGCTGTTGAGGAGTAGTTAAAAGTTGACAATAATTAAATAATTTGCATTTGGTTTAGACTGTGCTAAAAATAACAACCTATCAGTTTTTATTTAGTCATAGCAGGTCTAAGCGAAACTAGTTTATGGTCAGTCTTTCTTTGCTGGCTCATAAACCAAATTCAAAAGGAGGATGAATTATGAAAAACGTCAGAAAAGTGTTGCTTGCAGCATTAGTAACAGTCGCTTTTGGTATGTTGACAGGATGTGGTGATGATTCGCCATCAGCCCCGGCGCCAACAACCAAGTCCGTGGATGCTACAGTTGTTGCTGCACCTCCAGGTAGTCCGGCTGGTTCAGTAGCTACTGCTGCATCAGTACCTGCAATTGCTTCTAACGGCGCTGGTACTACCATCCCTGCAAATACTGTTATTACCCCGGAAGGCGGTTCTCTGGCAGCAGGTACCATCAAAGTCTCAATTGTGACCCCACCTGCAGGTGGGACAGCAGGTTTGAAACCGAAACCAGGCTTTGTGTTGGCTGGTGCTGCTGGTGGTGTTGACATCAGCATTCCAGGGATTACTGGCTTCACCGTACCCGCTCCTGGACTTGATGTTCAAATACCTGTTACCTCATGCACCGCAGCTTCCATGCCGGTTACTGTTGTACGCGCTAGTGGAGAAGTCTACGACACCACAGGTACATGCAGCAGCAACATGGTTACCGTTAAAGGGGTAACAAAATTTAGCTCGTTTATTGCAGGGGCTCGCTGGGCAACCGGCTCGTAGTCAAAGGTACAGTTAACTAACATAGTTTTAAAAAGAGCCTCGTGGTAAACACGGGGCTTTTTTGTAAACTGGTTGATTCCCTGTTTTTTAAAGCTTTAATGGTTGGTAATGTACTTACTATGAAAACAATCAGGCTCCTGCCGTTGACAGGGATAACCGCAGCCATCCTGTATCTCTCGCTGGTCCCTTCTCCTCCGTCTGACGGGTTGGGTTGGGACAAGGCCAACCATGCCCTGGCCATGGGGATGGTGACCCTGGCTGCCTGGTTCTCTGTACGGCCCGCCCAGCGGGCCGTTGCCTTTGGTGCGGTCTACGGCCTGGGGTTGGGG
>CAZYMK010000184.1:0-6265 GCA_964648885.1 uncultured Geobacter sp.
GACCAATCTTTCATATTTGCAATGATTGGTTCAGTCTGCTATATGACATAACTCTTGTGTGCGGGCATGGTGGAATAGGTAGACACAAGAGACTTAAAATCTCTCGGGGGTAACCCTGTGCCGGTTCGAGTCCGGCTGCCCGCACCACTTATTTTAGCTACTGATACTGGATATATATTGGTTTTGGGTTAAGTTTCAGTACGTCTCGGGGCATCATTAGCGGATCCCCTTTTTTTGTGTCATTGTGGTAGAACAACTTAAACCCGGTGAATTGCACCGGTTCTGCAACAATATAGTCTTTGTATGAATCCCGCTTTAACCACGGAGCCCCCCACCCATCCATATGCATCACCAGTTGTACCTCCGGGCGCAGCACGATCTTGTCAGCGTTGGTTACACCGTTGCGGGTAAATCGGTGTATAACGAACACCTTGGGCGGCAGATTGTAGTTACGAACAACTTCCTTCAGAAAGTTGCTGACGTAATTGATGTCTGCGGCGTCATAGGTGCCAATCTTTTTACCGGGTTTTGCTTTACTGCTGATCAGGTTGAATTCAGGGTCAATACCAAGGTGCACATCAGGATTTTTAAGAATCCACTCAAACTGTGGTAACAGGTTTCTAATATCATCATGACCGGTCTGGATATCAATGAACAGTAGCGCCCCTGCCTCCCTGGCCCAGCCATAGACCTGATTGATCAGTTCGTTGGTCATGATTAAACGATATTTGCCCGCTTTACCCGGATCAGCCTGAGCTACCACGGCAATCAGATGCAGAACGGGCTGTACCGGCAGAGCCGGGTCAGCCCGTTCCCATTGTGTTACCTCAGCCTTGAGTCGTTTAAGCATCTCATCCTTGGGGAATTCACCCAGGGCTCCCATTCGCTTTGAGAGCGGATTGCCGTAATAGGCCACGATCCGCTTGTTTGGCAGTACAGCACCCGGCAACGGTGTGGGATACTTTTTAGGCCAGCCTTTCTGCTTGGCATACAAAGGATCTTCACCGGCTTTGTATGTAATTTTGGCTGCCCTGGCTGAGCTGATCTGTGCCTGAGTCGGTAATTCAGCGCCCAGTGTGCTGCTGCGCTGGGCAAAGGGTTGCGGCGATACTGTTTGTTGCTGATCAGCTGATTTGAGAGCGTTCTGCTGCCTGTTGTTGCTGGACAGCTGAGGTTGGACCAGGGCCGCAGCATTTTTTTGCTCTGATTGCTGCTGATCAAGTTCAGAGGTTGTACAGCCGGTCAGTAGGCTGATTATGAGTATTGGGGCAATCAGGGCGCTGCTTAAAGATGTCAGACGAATCACGCGATGGATCTCCATAAATTTCAAAGGTACAGTAGACAGACAAAAATCCGCAGCACATAGGTGATGGGCTGCGGATTTCAGAGTCATCTAATGGTAAAGGACGTTTAGAGGGAACGCTTGTCAATAACCCGTTGGGCCTTGCCTTCATGACGCGGGATGCTGTTTGGCTCAACCAGTTTGACCATGGCACCTACGCCCAGTGCAGAATGTATCTTGCGCTCAACAGATTCCAGGAAAGCCCGTTGTTTTTTCATTTCATCAAAGAAGATATTTTCAGTAACTTCTATATCAATCTCTAAGCTATCAGTTGATCCAATGCGCTGTACAATCAACTGGTAATGCGGTGCGCACCCTTCTATGGCAAACAGCACCTCTTCTATCTGTGAGGGAAATACATTTACTCCCTTGATGATCAGCATATCATCACTGCGCCCCATGGTTTTTTTCATCCGCACCAGGGTTCGACCGCAATCGCACGAGTCGTAAATCAGGCTGGTGATATCCCGGGTACGGTAACGAATCATGGGAAACGCCTCTTTGGTCAGAGAGGTCAGCACCAGTTCTCCCACACTACCGGGTGGCAGTACGACACCGGTTTCCGGATCAATGATTTCAGCTATAAACGCATCTTCAGCAATGTGCATGCCGCATTTGTAACGACATTCTCCAGCCACTCCGGGACCGATCACCTCTGAGAGCCCATAATTATCAGTAGCGCTGATCTGCAGCCGTTGTTCAATCTCGGTTCGCATCCCCTCTGACCAGGGTTCACCACCAAACAACCCCACCTTGAGTGCAAGCGATCTGGGATCTATGCCCATCTTTTCCAGCCGGTCTGCAAGGGTCAGGGCATAGCTGGGAGTACCCACCAGGGCAGTGGTCTTGTAATCCTGCATGATCATGATCTGTTTTTCAGTATTGCCGCCCCCCATCGGGATAACCGCAGCGCCGATCGCCTCAGAGCCGTAATGCAGACCAAAAGCGCCAGTGAACAGACCGTAACCAAAGGCTATCTGAACCACATCATCAGGCGTTACCCCGGCGGCGGTCATAAAGCGGGCCACCAGGTTTGACCAGGTCTTCAGATCGTGTTTGGTATAGCCGACCACGGTAGGTTTACCGGTGGTACCGGAAGAAGAGTGGATTCTGACCACCTCCCGCAGCGGCACCGCAAACATGCCGTAGGGATAATTCAGCCGCAGGTCCTCTTTGGTAGTAAACGGCAGGCGGGCCATGTCAGCCAGAGAGGTGACATCCTCTGGCACCAGGCCGATCTGATTAAATTTGTTCTGATAACAACGTACATTTTTGTAAGCACGATTCAGCGTAGCCTGCAGTCGCTCCAGTTGCAACTGCTCCAACTCTTCACGAGGCATACATTCGTGCTGTGGATCCCAGATGGCATTGACGCTCATTGTTTTCCTCCACAGACAGATGTAACAGTAGCAACAACGATTTCAAAGGCTTGATCAGGGGTGAGGAGCTGCATATCCCCACCTGCACGCTGTTTAAACTCCACCTTGTTGTCGGCCAAATGTTTGCCGCCTACCACAATCCTGAGCGGTATGCCGATCAGGTCATGATCCTTGAATTTGAAGCCGGGGCGTTCATCACGGTCATCCAGCAGCACCTCTACGCCGGCTGTCTCCAACCGATCATGCAATTCTTGTCCCACACGAAGGGCTGCCTCATCTTTCTGTGCGTTGATCACCACGATCGAACAGTGAAACGGTGCCAGAGGCAGCGGCCAGATAATGCCGTTTTCATCGTGGTTCTGTTCAATGGCTGCAGCAACGGTACGTCCGATACCAATACCATAGCACCCCATAAAGATGACCTGATCCTTGCCGTCCTTATCCAGGTAAGTTGCCTGCAGAGCGCTTGAATACTTGGTTCCCAGCTTAAACACATGGCCCACCTCAATACCACGCCAGATCTCAAGGGTGCCTTCAGCACAGCGGGGACAAGGATCACCGGCACCAATCAGACGAATATCGGCCAGTTGGGACAGCTGAAAATCGCGGCCAGGGTTGGCACCAGTAAAGTGCTGGTCAATTTCATTTGCGCCGATTACAGCATCCTGCAACGATTCAACCGCATAATCGGCTATGACCAGCAGTCCCTCCTTGAGGCCAACCGGCCCCAGGAAACCAGGAGGAGATCCGGTAAGGCGCAGCACTTCTTCATCGGTGGCCATCCGAATTTCATCCCAGCCCAGATGGTTTTTCAACTTTAATTCGTTCAGCTCATGATCGCCGCGTACCATGGCCATGACAAAAGCGTCATCACCGTTTGAGAGCACCAGTGCTTTAATGGTTGATGACTGCGGCAAGCTTAAAAAAGCTGCTACTTCAGCAATACTTTTCTTGTCCGGGGTAGCCACTTTGGCCAAGGGCTGTTTGCCTGCTGCTGAACCGGATGGATGGCGGATGCCTTCAGCCTTTTCCGTGTTGGCTGCATAGCGGCAACAGCTGCAGGAGACAATCGCGTCTTCACCGGATGAGGCCAACACCATGAATTCATGGGAGGCCGAGCCGCCGATAGAGCCGGTATCTGCCTCAACAGCACGGAAGTTAAGGCCGCAGCGTTCAAAGATACGCATATAGGCCTGAAACATCTTGTCGTATGACAGGTCTGCAGCAACAGAATCCAGATCAAAGGAGTAGGCATCCTTCATGATGAACTCTCTGCCACGCATCAAGCCGAAACGGGGACGAATCTCATCACGGAATTTGGTCTGTATCTGGTAGAAATTAACCGGCATCTGGCGGTAACTGCGCAGCTCACGCCGCGCAATGTCGGTTATCACCTCTTCATGGGTGGGGGCCAGACAGAATTCATTGTCCTTGCGATCCTTGAAACGCAGCAGCTCTTTGCCATACTGAGCCCACCGTTTGGACTCGATCCAGAGTTCAGCCGGTTGCACACCGGGCATCAACAACTCAATAGCACCGGCGCGGTTCATCTCTTCCCTAACGATCTGCTCAAACTTGCGAATTGAACGCAACCCCAATGGCAGATAGGAATAGATACCGGCAGCAAGCTTACGGATCATACCGGCCCGCATCATCAATTGATGGGAGACCACCTCTGCATCAGAGGGTGTTTCTTTAAGTGTTGGTATAAAGAAATTTGTATAACGCATTGAAATAAACCGCCTTAACTTAATTTGTGACGTATAAGCATCTGCGCTACTGCTTCACGCTGGAACGGCTTGACCACATAATCGTCGCAATCGCCCTCAAAAAAGGCATCTTCAATATCCTGAGGAGTGCTGCAGGCCGAAATCATAAAGACTTTGGTACGTCGCCCCTGTTGCTGGTCACGCTCTCTGATCTGACGCAGGGCTGCAGAGCCATCCATTATAGGCATGACAATATCAAGGCAGATAACGTCATAGGGGGTGCCGGCAGACCAAGCCTGATCCACCAGATCAAGGGCCTGCTGTCCATCTGCCGCCTGGTCACAGGCAAAGGATTCGGCAAGGAACGCCGTCAGCATATCTCGTCCTAACTCGTCATCATCAACGACCAGACATCGCATGGTTGTCTCCTCTAAAGTTTGGTGATTTCTTCCAGCAGGGCATCAGCAAGCTCAGCTTCCGGGACTTTGCGTACAATCTCCCCTTTACGGAACACCAACCCCTCCCCTTTACCGCCGGCAATACCGACGTCAGCCTCGCGGGCCTCGCCTGGGCCGTTAACCACACACCCCATCACTGCCACGGTGATCGGTTTGTCAACAGATTGCAGACGTTTCTCGACCTCTTCCGCCACCTTGATCAGATTGATCTGACAACGTCCACAGGTGGGACAGGAAACAAAATTGACGCCCCGCTGCCGCAACCCTACTGATTTGAGTATTTCATACCCAACCCGCACCTCATCCACCGGGTCACCGGTGAGAGATACCCGCAAGGTATCACCAATGCCGTCGTACAGCAGAATACCCAGTCCTACCGATGACTTGATGGTGCCTGAAAAAATCGTACCTGCCTCAGTAATACCGATATGCAGGGGATACTCCACCTGACGGGCAAGCAAACGGTAGGCCTCAACCGTTTTCGGCACATCAGATGCCTTGAGGGATACCTTGATCTCCTGATAGTGCAGATCCTCCAGGATGCGAATATGGCCCACGGCCGATGCCACCATGGCCTCGGCCGTGGGATGTCCGTACTGCTCCAGCAGGTGCTTTTCAAGGGAGCCGGCGTTAACACCGATCCTGATCGGTACCCGCCGCTCTGCCGCAGCCTTGACCACCTCGGCTACCTTCCACTGCTCGCCGATATTGCCGGGATTCAGGCGAAGACCGTCAATCCCTCCTTGCAGCACCCGCAAGGCCAATTTGTAATCAAAATGGATGTCGGCAATGACCGGGATCGGGCTGCGGGCCTTGATGGTTGCCAAGGCATCAGCCGCGTCACTGTCCGGCACGGCGCAACGGACGATTTCACAGCCGGTTGTCGCAAGAGCATTGATCTGTTGCAGAGTTGCAGTGATGTCCCGTGTATCGGTAGAACACATGGACTGGACTGAGCAGGGAGCCCCGCCCCCCACTGTCACCGGGCCGATATGGATCTGTCTGGTCTGTTTTTTCATAAGGGTCGAATAGTAGCGAAAGATGATTTGAAAAGCAAGGGGGGCTAGCGACGGTTCAGGGGGAGATGTACATACCAGTAAGCGCAGGCCACAAACAGCACACCGCCCACACAGTTACCCAGAGTTACCGGCAGGATATTGCCAAGCAGAAAATTTCCCCAGGTCAGGCTAGGTTCGGCTATGCCAAGGGTCTGCTGCAACAGCAGTCCTGCCGGGATGAAATACATATTGGCAATCGAATGTTCAAAACCACTGGCAACAAAGGCGGTGATCGGCACCAGACAGGAAAACAGCTTGCCGGTTACATCACGGGCAGCAGTGGCCATGAATACGGCCAGACATACCAGCCAGTTACAGA
>CAZYMK010000185.1:0-6244 GCA_964648885.1 uncultured Geobacter sp.
ATGATCCGGCGGGTGTAATCGCGGATCGGCGCGCTGACGCACTTGACTCCTTCGTCAAGCTCTTCGTTGTCAATGGCGTAGCCCTGCTCCATGATCTGCGCCAGTTGGTTTTTCAGCTCTTCCCGGTCGGTGATGGTATTGACAGTGAATTTCTGCAGGTCGCGGCTGGGCAGATAGTGGTCGATCTCTTCGCTGCTCATGTAGGCGATCTGTACCTTGCCGGCAGCCGTGCAGTATGCGGGCAGTCGTGACCCGACTCGCGGCACCACCCGTACGGTCTTGCTGGTTTCGATGCAGTCCAGATAGATGATGTGGAAGTCTTTCAGTACCGCAACGTAGGTGGTTTCATTGCTGATTCTGACCATCTCCTCCAGAACCGGCTTTGACTGGCGCAAGAGCCCCATCTGCTTGATGAAGGTCTGACCCAGCTCCAGGGTTTTCAGCCCCAGTCGATAGTTTTCAGTGACCTTGTTCTGCTCAATGTAGCCACGTGATTCCAGGGTTGCCAACAGCCTGAAGACATTGTTCTTGTGCAGCTTCAGACGTTTTGAAAGCTCGGTTACTCCCAGTTCGTCCACCTCATCGTGGAACTGCTCCAGAAGGTCAAGTGCGTGAGAAACGGCCTGTATGAGATATTCTGATTTTTCTTTCTTTGCCATGGGTTCGGTTCCTGAAGGTAGTGGTAGTTTGGTCGTGTTTATTCCGACTGAACCAACGGTTCAGTATAGTATATAGAATCTTGTTTTATAATTGTCAAGTACGATTAATTGCATTATATTTCTGCATTATCACTGGTCTGCCTATTAGTTTGGCATTCTGAAAATAAAACAGAGCGGAGCCGCTATGTTGAATCTCAGGAAAAAAATCCTTGTGGCTATAGATGGTTCTCCCTATTCGGACAAGGCGGCCGAAGAGGCGGTGCGTATGGCTGCCGGCAGCCGCAGCCAGTTCAAGAGCAAGGTGTTTGCGTTGCTGGTGGTCCCTAACGCCCAGAGCTCCAGCTATTCCGACTTCGTACCGGTTAAGCCGCTCACCGAGACGGAACAGTGGGAGGATATCCGCAAGCGGATCTTCTACATCATTGAGAAGAGTGCCGCCGAGTACGACGTACCCCTTGAGATGATTGTCGAGGCTGGAGAACCTGCAGAAAAACTGGTGGAGTTCGCCAGGCAGGAGGGGGTTGACGTAATCGTGATCGGCAGCTCCGGTAAAGGGTTCCTTGAACGTCGTCTCAAAGGGAGCGTCTCTCGCCGGGTGGCTGAACTGGCCCCCTGTTCGGTGTATCTGGTACGTGCCTGAAAGGTTTGCTCCATGCGTTGTCTGTCTGTTGCGTTGGCCCTGTTCTTCGTCTCGGTTTTTCCTGCCTTTTCAGCCGTAGCTCCCGAAGTCTCGGTCCCCATTCTGCTGTACCACCGTTTCGGACCCACCGTGGCCGACGGTATGACCATTACCACCCCGGTGTTCGCATCCCAGATGCAGTACCTGCATGACAACGGCTATAAGGTGATTCCGTTGCGGCAGCTGGTGCAGTGGTACCTGGGCAAGGGGCCGGCGCCGGGTCCGAAATCGGTGGTGATTGTGGAAGATGATGCCCACATGACGGTTTACAGCGATATGCTGCCGATCATCCGCAAATATCGCTATCCGGTCACGATCTTTGTCTATCCCTCTGCCATCTCCAACGCCAGGTACGCCATGACCTGGGAGCAGCTGCGGGAGCTGAAAAAGACCGGCCTGTTCGATATCCAGTCCCACACCTACTGGCACCCCAATTTCAAGCGTGAGAAGCGCAAGCTGACTCCGGCGGCCTACGACAAGCTGGTGACGGAACAGTTGCTGAAGTCGCGCAAAAAGCTGGAGCACGAGCTGGGCGGGACGGTGGACCTGCTGGCCTGGCCCTTTGGCATCTACGATGATCACCTGCTGCAGAAGGCCCGGGAGGCGGGCTATACGGCAACCTTCTCCATTGAGCGCCGCCATGCCACTTCTCGGGAAAAACTGCAGATTCTGCCCCGGTATCTGTTGGTTCAGGCCGACAGTGGTACGGCCTTTGCCCGGTTGCTGCAGGGTAATGCCGTCAAGCGCAACGTAGCGTACTGAGACCGCATGGAACCGTCGCCATCTGCCAAGAAACATCCCTGCCCTGATTGCCGCTTCTGTCAGTGGTGCTCTGATGACCGCTGTAACCTTTGCCTGAAAAAGAACTGCTGCCGTAAACAGTTGTCAATGGCCGAGCAGATAGCACTGTATGAGGAGTTGAACAGGTCCGGAGCTGACCACTGACCGCTGTATCTTCTCACATGGTTGCTTACCCTTTCAGTTCAGCCAGAAAATCAGACATATTCCTGACATCCTCCAGATCCCGGAACTCCCGGTAGCCGTCAATACCATCGGAATCAAAGCCGCGATAAAAGAGCGGTCTGGCGCTTTTCAGTCCTGAAAGCGCCTTGCCGGTGGCATAGCTTGCATCTGAAAGACGGTCCGCCCTGAACTTCAGACCCAGCACGATGCTGAATCCCAGTTGGAACAGCCGTTTCAGATGTTCGCCGGTAAGGATCTCCGCCCCTTTGGCTCGATCCCCTTTGCACAGGTATTCAAGGGCGATATTCAGATAGCCGTACACCCTTTCAACCACCGCCCGCATATACTCCGTGTCAGCGAGATGTGCCTGATCAGCCACCAGTGCCGTGTTGATGAGATACTGCAGCTCCATCCTGAAAAGATCTGAATCAACCAGCGGAATAACCTGTTCAAGAAAGGTGTTTCCGGTCATTACGGTCCTGGGAAGGCTGATTGCCTCACCACTTTGCACCAGTACCTTGTCATGGCCAGGGATAAACGTATCCGGATTGATGCGGGAATAGATCTCAAGCGCCTCATCATGGGGAGGAAAGCCAAGGTCGGCAAGGCGTCCTGATTTCAGGTGGTAACACTCTTCTTCGGATTCGGTATCAATTTCACCGCTGACACTTTCCATCAGCGCAACGTACAGGCGGTTATCATAACGGCAGACCAGCTCTAAAAAAGAACCGATTACCTGGGCATGTTTCGGGTTCTTGAACTTGATCAGGAACACGTCATCAAAGGTATGATCCCAATCAGTCTGGCGTTCTTCATCGGTATTCAGATCACCGATGCCGCCTGTAACAACAAGTTCCCTGCCCAGAAAAAGAGAAAGCAGATTAAAATCCAGATGCGGCAGCAGCTCTATGAAATGCTGGTCAGGACCTTTCAGGATATAGCCAAGATACTCAACCGCCTTATCCTCTTCAAACGCCCAGCCTCTCCAAAGTTCCATGTCCAGAATAAAGACACACTGACGTGGATGTGCCACTCCCAACAATTCCATTGCATCAGCAACGTCAATTTCCTTGAACAGCCAGTACAGCTCCTGGGGCAGCATCGCCCGTATCAGCCTCGTGGCGTCCGGGTCGCCTAAAATCAGTTCAATTTTATCGGTGGGGGGCAGGCTGGCTAGATAGATGCGCTTGTCTTCGAACGGCAGCCGGTAAAAATCTTCTTCGTTGCACCGCACGCTGTTGTCTGTAGCAACGGTTGTAATGCTGTGTTCCACGATCGACTCTCCTTGTTTTGTAAGAGCGGTTTTGCTGGCTACTGGCTGAAAAGAAAACGGGTGCTGCTGAGTAGCAACACCCGTCTCAAATTATGGCCGACAGAAGTGAAACTATAGCAGCTTGATCCCGGCCAGCTCTTTGGAACGCTTGACTGCTGCATCCACCGCATCCATCAGCAGGCCGTGCATCCGGCCATTTTCCAGGGTGTGCAGGGCGGCGATGGTGGTACCACCCGGCGAAGAGACCCGATCGCGCAAAACAGCTGGATGCTCGCCACTCTGCTGCAGCAGCTGCGCAGCCCCCAATACGGTCTGCACCGCCAGCCCGGTTGCGATATCTCTCGCAAGACCGTTTTTAACTCCTGCATCGGAAAGAGCCTCAATAAAGGAAAAGACGTAGGCCGGACCGCTGCCGGAGAGGCCGGTTACGGCATCCATCTGACGTTCTCCCACCCGATAGACCGTGCCGGTCAGCCGGAAAAGCTCCTCTGCCACTGCCAGATCGTCATTGGTGGCCCGTCTACCGCCGCAAAGGGCTGTGGCCCCGGCCTGTACCAGTGCCGGGGTATTGGGCATGGCCCGCACAACCCGGCAGCCACTTGGCAGCGACTCTTCGATCATGGTGGTTGAGACACCGGCCATGACCGACACTACCAGTTTGTCGGGCGTGATGGACGGTTCAAGACCCGACAGGACGCTGGCTGCCATTTGTGGTTTGATGGCCAGCACCAGCAGGTCTGACGCCTGGGCAACCTCGTTGTTATCATCCGTGGTCTTTACCTGAACTGTTGTGGCCAGATGGGCGCGGCGATCAAGCACCGGATCAGCCACCATGATGGAGCGGGGTGCCATACCGCCGCTCAGCAGGCCTTTGATAATCGCTTCGGCCATGTTACCGCCGCCGATGCAACCGATAGTCAGGTTCATCAACATGCCGAACCTCCGTGAGTGCTTCCGGCCTGTGTGGCCGGTGGATTGTTTAATTCCGCCGCTGCCTTCTTGTCGGCAGTGCTGCTTTTGGTGATCAGCATCACCCCTATGCAGACCAGCGCGATACCGGCCCAGCGTAAAGGTGAAACCTGCTCGTGGAGCAGATACTTGGCCAGCACGGCTACCAGGACATAGTTAAGCGCCTGCATCGGCAGGGCCACCGTGAGATCTTCCCAGGAAAGCACTGCCAGCCAGATGAAAAAGAACAGGGCCAGCATGAAGGTGCCCACCACAATTTTCCAATCGGTCATAGCCCGTACTGCTGTCTCCAGAATGCCGCGCAGGTTCATGGTGGAGAGGTCGCCCAGCTCTTTCATCCCTTTTGCCAGCAGGATGTCGCCTACCGTGCCGGCGGTGACTGCCAGCAGCATCATAATCAAGGTCTTAAACATACGGTTTAGTCTCTCCGCGATAGTTCGTCAGGGTGATCCCCAGTTCCTGCAGCCGGAAGCGCAGCCGGGGCGATAGCAGGGCTGCCAGCTCCTGCTCATGGTGGTAGTTGGGCATGCGGCTGGTGATCTCGGGGTCAGGCAGGCAGCCGGGGTGAAGATACCACTCGGTCAGTCCGGGTCTAAGGTTCTCTGAGATTGCAAGCAGATAGTCTTCAGTCATCCTGCCGGAATTCAGAACCCCCTTGACCTCGGATGCTGTCGTGATGTCATGATAACGCAGGCTGGGCTGGGCATGGGAGGCCAAGGCGCCGAAGATGAGACGTTCGGCCAGCTTGCCTGCCAGGCGAGTCCGGTCGTGGCGCAGGTTCTGTAACAACCGCTCGCGGGTGATCCTGAAGCTGGTAATTCCGTGCAGCTGCATCAGTTCAGACAAGACCGAAAAAACGGTGGGGTGCATCTGGATGTTGAGGTGGCCGTCAATATGGGTGAGTGGGATCCCTGTCTGTTTGACCTTGAGGATCTGCGCCTCGATTTCATTTCTGAGCTGCATCCGGATGGTGGGGTCAAAAAACAGCTTCATCCCCACCAGCACCGGGTTGTCAGGAAAACAGCCGTTGGCAGTTACCAGTCCGGGAACCTTGTCCGGCGGCAGTACCGGTCTGCCCTGCACCAGGGTCAGGTGCAACCCCACCTGCAGGCCGGGGTTCCGTGCGGTAATGGCTATCGCCTCATCAAAGGCATCACCGCCGGCCATCAGGGACGCCTGGGTCAGGATCCCTTGTTGCCAGGCCTGCTCCACAGCCCGGTTAACACCGGAAGAAAGGCCGAAGTCATCGGCATTGATTACCAGCTTTTTCAACACTGTCCCTGCTTGCGCTTGCGCATATACTCCAGATACTGTTTGCCTTCCTTCAGCAGTTTGCGGCGTTCCTCTCCATCCACCAGCATCTTGCCGATACTGCGCATGATGTATTTGGGGCGGAAATAGAATTTGTTGTAAAACTCCTCCACCGAGTTGAAGATCTCGGCATTGGTCAGATTGGGGTAGTTGATCACGCACTTCTGGTGACCGGTGTTGTCGATAAAGTCGTCCGAGGCGATCCAGCCCTGCTCTTTAGCCAAGGTGTAGAACTCGGTGCCGGGGTAGGGTGAGGCCAATGAAGCCTGCAGTGAGTTCAGGTCAAGTTGTTTGGCAAATTCGATGGTCTCGCGAATGGTCTCTTTGCTCTCACCCGGCAACCCCATAATAAAAGCGCCGTGGACCGACAGCCCCAGCTTCTTGCAGTCC
>CAZYMK010000186.1:0-6228 GCA_964648885.1 uncultured Geobacter sp.
ACGGCAAGCAGATCTCCTGGGCAGACCTGATGATCCTGGCCGGTAACTGCGCCCTTGAATCAATGGGCTTCAAGACCTTCGGGTTTGGTGGCGGTCGTGTGGATATCTGGGAGCCGGAGGAGGACATCTACTGGGGCAGCGAGGACAAGTGGCTGGGAGACCAGCGCTACAGCGGCAAGCGTGATCTTGAAAACCCGCTGGCTGCGGTACAGATGGGCCTGATCTATGTTAACCCTGAAGGACCCAACGGTGAACCGATCCCGGCAGAATCGGCCCACGATGTCCGCCAGACCTTTGCCCGTATGGCCATGAATGATGAAGAGACCGTGGCCCTGGTGGCCGGTGGTCACACCTTTGGCAAGTGCCATGGCGCCGGTCCGGCCACCCATGTGGGGCCAGAGCCGGAGGCGGCACCGCTTGAGACACAGGGTCTGGGCTGGCTCAGCAGCTACAAGAGCGGCAAGGGGGGCGATACCATCACCAGCGGTCTGGAAGGAGCCTGGAAGCCGAACCCCACCACCTGGGACATGGGCTACCTGAAGGTCATGTTCAAGTACGAGTGGGAGCTGCTCAAGAGTCCGGCCGGGGCCTATATCTGGCTGGCCAAGGATGTAGAGGACGAGGATATGGTGGTGGATGCCCATGATCCCACCAAGAAACGTCGTCCGATGATGACCACGGCAGACCTTTCCCTCAAGTTTGACCCGATTTACGAGAAAATAGCCCGACGTTACCTGGCTAACCCGGATGAATTTGCTGATGCCTTTGCCCGGGCCTGGTTCAAGTTGACCCACCGCGATATGGGACCCAAGGCCTGCTACCTGGGACCTGAGGTGCCGGCTGAAGATCTGATCTGGCAGGATTCGGTACCGGCTGTTGATCATGAACTGGTCAACGACAAAGATATCGCCGATCTCAAGGCCACCATCCTGGCCTCAGGCCTGCCGGTCTCCCAGCTGGTGGCCACGGCTTGGGCCTCGGCTTCAACCTTCCGGGGTTCTGACAAGCGGGGTGGTGCCAACGGTGCCCGCATCCGTCTGGCACCCCAAAAGGACTGGGAGGTCAACCAGCCTGCTCAGCTGGCCACGGTGCTTGCAGCGCTGGAAGGCATCCGGCAGCAGTTCAACGCTGCCCAGTCCGGCACCAAAAAGGTCTCGCTGGCTGATCTGATTGTGCTGGCCGGCTGCGCAGCGGTGGAGCAGGCTGCCAAAAATGGCGGCTTCACTGTAACCGTTCCGTTTATGCCGGGCCGCACCGATGCCACTGCTGAACAGACCGATGCCGCCTCTTTCACGGTTCTGGAACCCAAGGCCGACGGTTTCCGCAACTACCAGAAGGCCAAGTATGCCGTGACAGCGGAAGAGCTGCTGCTGGACCGGGCACAGCTGCTGACCCTGACGGCACCTGAGATGACCGTGTTAATCGGTGGCATGCGGGTACTGAACGCCAACTACAAGCAGTCCCCCCTCGGCGTGTTCACCAAGCGGCCTGAGACACTCACCAACGATTTCTTTGTCAATCTGCTCGATATGGGTACGGCCTGGAAGCCGACGGCCCAGGATCAGGATCTCTTTGAGGGATGCGACCGCAGCAGCGGCGAGCTGAAATGGACTGCCAGCCGGGCTGATCTGGTCTTTGGTGCCAATTCACAACTGCGGGCCATTGCCGAGGTGTACGCCTGCGCCGATGCCCAGGAACAGTTCCTGCATGACTTTATCGCGGCCTGGACCAAGGTGATGAACGCCGACCGGTTTGATCTGGCCTGATAGCAGGAGCGTTAACCCATCTGTAAGTATGTAACCCGGATTTTTCATTGGGGCACGAGATGCTGCCGAGATGGTTTACGAGCAGATTTTTGTCCGTTTGACGAAGCAATAGCCGTAGTTATTGGTGAGGAAAACGGGCAAAAAGATGCCGGAAAGCATCCGGCAGGGCTCGTGCAGGCGCTGTGCGCCGCCTAATGGAATATCCGGGTTTAATCCAGGGCCGTTGTCGCCAGCAGACAACGGCCCTGTTTCAGGAGTATCTACCATGGCTGATCAACGTTGGTTCTGCAGTGTCTGCGGTTATATTCATGCCGGGCCGGTGGCACCGAATTGCTGTCCGGTCTGCGGTGTGCCTGCCGACCTGTTCGAACCTGCACCGGAACCGAAACCGGCAGCTGCTCAAGCGTCACCCAGGCGCTGGCGCTGTATCAACTGCGACTTTATACATGACGGCGACAAACCGCCTGACTCCTGTCTGATCTGCGGGGTGGGGCCGGATCAGTTTGAGCCGGTTGCCGAGCCGGTTCAGGCTCTGCAGCAGCAGGGTTTTAACGGCAGTATCGTAATCATCGGCGGCGGCATTGCCGGTGTTTCTGCAGCCGAAGCAGCACGGGCACATGCCCCTGACGCCCGGATCACCCTGGTCAGTCAGGAGCCTGATCTGCCCTACTATCGTCTGAACCTGACCCGCTATCTGGCCGGTGAAATTGGGGTTGATACCCTGCCGGTGCATCCGGCTGACTGGTATGCGCAGCAGGGGATCGAGCTGCTGCTGGGGGTTGAAGTAACTGCCATTGATCGTGCCGGTAAATGTCTCAGCCTGAAAGGGCGTTCGCCCCTGACCTATGACCGTCTGGTCCTGGCCACCGGAGCCCATCCCAGTGTACCGCCGATCAGCGGTGTACATCGTAAACGGGTTGTCACCCTGCGTAACTGTCGTGATGCCGAAACGATTCTTGACTGCTGCCCGGAAGGCAGCCGGTGTGTGGTGATAGGCGGCGGCGTGCTGGGTCTTGAAGTGGCCGGAGCCCTGGCCTTGCGGAAACTGCAGGTTACCCTTCTGGAGGGGTTTGACTGGCTGTTGCCGCGTCAGCTGAACCGTGCAGCCGGTGAACGTCTGGCACAAGAGGCGCGAGCCCTGGGCATCACTCTGCTGTGCGGGGTCAAGATCAAGGAGTTGGATGGTGACGAACAGGTGCGCAGCGTGGTGCTGGAGTCAGGGCAGGTGGTGCCGGCTGATCTGGTGATCATCACCGCCGGGGTGCGCAGCAACAGCTACCTGGCCCGTCTGGCAGGCCTGGAGGTCAATTCCGGCGTGGTGGTGGATCACTACCTGCGCACCTCTGATCCGGCTATTTATGCCGCCGGTGATTCAAGCGAATTCCAGGGAATGATCTACGGCACCTGGGCACCGGCCCAATCACAAGGAACCGTGGCAGGCAGCAATGCTGCCGGTCAGGAACTGATCTTTGACGGCATTCCCCGTTCCAACAGCATCAAGGTGATCGGTGCCGATCTGTTCAGCATCGGGCAGATCCATCCTGATGATGCCAGCTATCAGGTGTTTGAAGAAACCGGTCAGGAGTATAGTTTTTTTGTGTTCAGGGACAGCCTGCTGAAAGGGGCCATTCTGATCGGCGACACCTCGAGCGCCTCAACCATTAAAAAGCTGATTGAAAACCAGCGTTCCTGCACCGATCTGCTGGCAACAGCAGGCAGTGCAGCTGCTATCAAGGCGGCCCTTGCTGCCGGGGTGCCATGACAGCAGCAGTAAAAATGGTGTTCGTGTCCTTGCAAAATCATTAACAGCTGTTAAGCTCTCAACAGGTGTGTCCCTGTTGATAAAAATGACAGGCACACCTGATATCAACGGAAGGAGGAAACGCGTATGGCTGAATCCGGACAGGGCTGCGTCAAACCGGCCGGAGGTCCACTGAAGGCAGCACCACCCCCAACTGCAGCAGTACCAACCAAGGAGGAACCAACTATGAATGTACCGATGGTGGGGCATCAGGCCCCTGATTTTGAGGCTAACATCTTTGTGAACGGCGGTTTCCAGACCATGAAACTCTCTGATTACATGGGAAAGTGGATCGTCCTCTGCTTCTATCCGGGCGATTTCACCTTTGTCTGACCGACTGAACTGACGGCGGTCGCCGTCATGCATGCAGAACTGAAAGAACTGGGTGTCGAGAGCTTTGCAGCAAGTACTGACAGCCGCTTTGTCCATAAGATCTGGCAGGCGGAAGAACTGTCCAAGATGGTACCCGGCGGGGTGCCGTTCCCTATGATTTCCGATGCCGGCGGGCTGATCGGCCAGGCATACGGTGTGTTTGAACCGGCTGCCGGGGTTGATATTCGCGGCAGATTCATTATTGATCCTGATTTCAATATCAGAGCCATGGAAGTGCTGACTCCTGAAGTTGGCCGCAGCGTCACTGAGCTGATCCGTCAGATCAAGGCGTTCCAGCATGTTCGCGCCACCGGCGAGGTAACACCTGCCGGCTGGACACCGGGCAAGCCGACCCTCAAGCCGGGTCCGGACCTGGCCGGTAATGTCTGGAAGGAGTGGAAGCCGGAGATGGCGTTCTGATTTTTCTTGCAAAGGCTGTAAACGAAACACAGAGGCACAGAGAACACGGAGGAAAAAAAATAGGGAAAGGCACCAGCTGAAAGAGCTGTTACACGCTGTCGGTAACTCTCCCAATAACAGTTTTTCATGTGTGCCTTTCTCTGTGCCCTCTGTGTCTCTGTGTTTCAAATTGATTATTTTTGAGGTCTATCTGACCGGAGGTTTCCTGTGCAGTATCTGTCCATTCTTTATCGTCTGCTGATCACCTTCTGGGTGGGCGGGGCTGCCCTGTTCACCTTTGTCTTGACCCCGACCCTGTTCAGGAGTTTTGACCGTGATACCGCCGGTACCATTGTTGGTGTGCTGTTCCCCGGTTATTTCAAATGGGGATTGATCTGCGGTGTATTGGCCCTGGGCTGCCTCTTGTTTACCCGTGAAAAACGCTGGCTGGCCTCAAGTATTATTATCGTGGCCATGCTGGTGGTCACTTCGCTGCAGGCTTTTGTGATTGAACCAAGGGCTGCAGCCCTGAAAAAGGAAATTCCCTCCTTTATTACCACTCCTGCTGATCATCCGCTGCGGCAGCAGTTCAAAAAACTGCACGGACTGTCGGCAGCAGGTAACCTGGGAGTTATTGGCGGTGGCATAGCCCTGCTGATTTTGCTATAACACTCATATCACACTGCGAAAGGAGATAATCTACGATGTCCAAGTCAGTTAAAGGAACCAAGACCGAGCAGAACCTGCTCAAATCATTTGCCGGAGAAAGTCAGGCCCGCACCCGCTACACCTACTTTGCCGCTGTTGCCAAGAAGGAAGGCTTTGTACAGATCGCCGATATCTTTGAAGAGACCGCCAACCAGGAAAAAGAGCATGCCAAGCGGTTTTTCAAGTTTCTGGAAGGGGGCATGCTGGAGATCACGGCCTGCTTCCCAGCCGGTGTAATCGGTACCACGGCTGAGAACCTTAAAGCTGCGGCCGATGGCGAGCATGAGGAACACAGTGACCTGTATCCGGCTTTTGCCGGGATTGCCAAGGAAGAGGGCTTTGCTGACATTGCTGCGGTCTGGACCGCCATCTCCGTGGCAGAGAAGCAGCATGAGAAGCGTTACCGCGACCTGCTGGCCAATATTGAGGCCGGACGGGTGTTCCAGCGGGAAGAGGTTGTGGTCTGGCGCTGTCGCAACTGTGGCTACCTGCACAGTAACAAGTCGGCACCGGAACTCTGCCCGGCCTGTGTCCATCCCAAGGCTCATTTTGAGATTTTGGGCGAGAACTGGTAGTTTTGGCTGGATAGTGATCTGATTATGCCCCCACCGTTGGCTACCAGCGTGGGGGCATTGTTGTGTGTACCATCTGCAAGGAGGTTTAGCATGAACAGCACCATCAAGCTGGGCGTCAGCACTTGTCTGCTGGGTGAACAGGTTCGTTTTGACGGCGGGCACAAGCATGACCGCTACATCACCGATGTACTGGGGCGTTATTTCAGCTTTGTTGCGGTCTGCCCGGAGGTGGGTTGCGGTCTGCCGATCCCCCGTGAATCAATGCGGCTGGAAGGTGACCCGGCAGCCCCTCGGCTGATGACCAACAAGACTCGCATTGACCTGACCGATCAGATGCAGGCCTATTGTAACCGCACGGTAGAAGAGCTGGCAGGCCAAGATCTGTGCGGTTATATCTTTAAAAAAGATTCCCCCAGTTCCGGCCTGTTCCGGGTCAAGGTCTACAACAACGGCATGGCTGCCAAGAACGGCAGCGGTCTGTTTGCTGCAACCATGGTGAAGCGCTTTCCATTGCTGCCAATGGAGGAAGAAGGCCGCCTGCATGATCCGAACCTGCGGGAAAACTTTATCGAGCGGGTCTTCAGCTACCGCCGCTGGAAGAATTTTC
>CAZYMK010000187.1:0-6206 GCA_964648885.1 uncultured Geobacter sp.
GGCCGCACCACCACTTTTGGGGTGGCAGGCTTGGCTTTGACCTTGGGTGCCGGTATCGGGTGTTTTTCCAATGCCAGTTTGAGCACCTCATCAATCTCCTTTACCGGCACAATCTTGATCCTCTTCTGCATTTCCTTGGGGATGTCCTCAAGGTCTTTTTTGTTCTGTTCCGGGATGATCACGGTCTTCATGTCGGCCCGCACGGCCGCCAGGATCTTTTCCTTCAGGCCACCGATCGGCAGCACCTTGCCCCGCAATGAGAATTCACCGGTCATGGCCACATCCTTGCGCACCGGTATCTTGGTCAAGACCGAGACCAGGGCGGTGACCATGGCACAGCCGGCTGAAGGGCCGTCTTTGGGCACGGCTCCGGCCGGTACGTGGACGTGGATCTCGTTTTCCTGGAACCATTCCGGCTTGATGTAAAACTCGGCACCGTGAGAGCGGATGTAGGCCAGGGCAGCCTGTACCGATTCCTTCATCACATCCCCCAGTTGGCCGGTCAGGGAGAGCCCCCCTTTGCCCGGCATGGTGGTGGCCTCGATATGCAGCACCTCGCCACCCACTGATGTCCAGGCCAGGCCGTTGACCACCCCCACCTCGTTCTTGTCCATCTCATCGTCCCGCAGGAATTTGGGGGCACCCAGCAGGGTAGCCACCATGGCCGGGTTGATCTTGATCTGGCGTTTGTGTCCTTCAGCAATCTTGCGGGCCACTTTACGGCAGACATTGCCGATTTCCCGTTCCAGGTTCCGCAGGCCCGCCTCACGGGTGTACTTGGCAATGATCTCCTTCAGGGCCACTTCATCAAAAACAATATGTTTATCTTTCAGGCCGTTGTCTCTCAACTGACGCGGCACCAGATAGCGGGTGGCGATCTCCAGCTTCTCCTCCTCGGTGTAGCCGGGGATGTTGATCACCTCCATCCGGTCAAACAGGGCAGAGGGGATCGGGTCGCTATGGTTGGCGGTGGCCACAAACAGCACGTTGGAGAGATCGTACGGCAGGTTGACGTAGTGATCGGAGAAGGCGTTGTTCTGCTGAGGATCCAGTACTTCAAGCAATGCTGCTGATGGATCGCCCTTGTAGTCGTAGCCCAGCTTGTCCAGCTCATCCAGCATAAAGACCGGGTTTTTGGTGCCTGCCTGTTTCATCCCCTGGATGATCCGGCCCGGCAGTGCCCCCAGATAGGTGCGTCGGTGACCACGAATTTCGGCCTCATCCCGCACCCCGCCCAGTGAGATACGGACAAATTTACGGTTCAAGGCCCGGGCGATGGATTTGCCCAGGGAGGTCTTGCCCACGCCGGGCGGCCCCACAAAGCAGAGGATCGGCCCCTTCATTTTCTTGTTCAGCTTACGAACCGCCAGGAATTCCAGAATCCGGTCCTTAACCTTGTCCAGGTAGGAGTGGTCTTCATCAAGGAACTGTTTGGCCCGCTTGATATCCAGTGAATCGCGGGTGGTCTTTGCCCAGGGGATCTCGATCAGCCAGTCCAGGTAGGTGCGGATCACCCCGGCCTCACCGGAATCGCCATGCATCCGCTCCAGGCGACCCAGTTGCTTGAGCGCCTCCTTGCGGGCGTTTTCAGGCATTTTGGCGGACTCAATTGTTTTGCGCAGTTCTTCCAGTTCTTCCTTGCCGTCGTGGTCGCCCAGTTCCTGCTGTATCGCCTTCATCTGCTCACGCAGGTAGTATTCCTTCTGATTTTTGCCCATTTCCTCCCGTGCAGCATGCTGGATCTGGGCCTGCACTGAAAGCATCTCATGCTCGCGTGCCAGCAGCTCATTGACCTTGGTCAGGCGCCGGATCGGATCTTCAATCTCCAGCAGCATCTGGGCCTCGGACAGCTTCAACCCCAGGTTGCTGGAGATAAGATCGGCCATGCTGCCGGGATCGGAGATGTTTTCCAGAATCACCATCACTTCGGGTGAAATCTGCTTGCCCAGCTCGGCAATCTTGGCCAGCTGTTCTCGCACCGTGCGCATCAGCGCCTCGGTTTCCAGGCTGTCTGCTGCCGCCGGTTCAATCATCCGTTCAACACGCACCGTATGGAAAGGCTTCTCTTCAACGTATTCGGTGATACGTGCCTTAAGCAACCCCTGCACCAGGATCTTGACACGGCCATCCGGCAGTTTGAGCATCCGCATGATCATGGCCACCGTGCCGACCTGATAGATCTTGTCCGGTGTTGGTTCTTCTTCACCGATCTCATGCTGGGTAGCCAGCATGATCATCCGGTCACCGGCCAGGGCCTGATCCACCGCCTTGATGGATGCCTCGCGACCTACAAAAAGTGGTATGATCATAAAGGGATAGACCACCACATCGCGGATCGGCAGCAGCGGCAGCAGTTCAGGCACCCGCAGCTCTTCTTCGGCGGTAGCAATGGATTCGGTTGTCTGATTTTCTTGCTCAGCGTTACTCACGTGACAACTCCTTGATCAAAATACGTCGTTCTCGTCCTTTGGGACAGATAAGGCGCAGTACTCCCAGCCGGTACTCGGCGCGGATGTGTGAAGGGTCAACCGTATCCGGTAGTCTGACGGTACGGCGCAGTTTGCCGAAATGGCGCTCTAGGCACAGATAGCGTGCTTGCCCGGCTGGCGGAATCGACTGTTTTTCTGCCTGAATAATGCAGATCATGCCCCGTTGCGTCAGACAGATTTCTTCCGGGCCGAGACCGGGCAGGTCAAATTCCATGACCAGATCCTGCTCGGTTTCGTAAATATCCATGGGGGCCGTCAGGGTGCCTTCATCATCAGCTGCGTGTCGTGGGTCCAGTGTCCGCAGCAGTGAGCGCATCTCATCAAGATGGCGGCTGTAGTTTCCTGCAAACGAAGTATGTTTACTGCCTGAACGTGGCATGGCATCACCTGTGTGCGTGTAGAGCTGACTGCGAGAGGGCGAGCTTATGACGGTGTATGAACGGATGATGTAACCATTTACCTGATGAAAGTCAAGGGCACCACCGCCGGTGTGGATGCAAAAAGCCGTTGACAACCAATTATTTTTTCTGGAAAGTCAGACCAATTCTTTACTAAAAAAGGAGTACTTTTACATGGCATTGAAAACACGAATATGGATGACCGGTTCGCTGGACTGGTTCGGGTATATTGATGATCAGGAGACCTTCCTGGGGCGCCGCAGCTTTCCAAATCCACCTGAAGAGGGGGATGAATGGATCTGCGAGAGCGGCGACATGTACAAGATCGTGGATGGGGAGATCATCAAGACCGGCCATACCGAGCCGCCCAAAAAATACTGGTAGCTATTTTCACTCCAGCCTGACCTGCAGCCCGCCTTTTTTCTCAGGGGCGGGTTTTTTCATGCCCTTCAGCCGGTACCAGGTCGATTACGGTCAGCTCCGGCGGGGCAAGAAACCTGATCGGCGGCCCCCAGGTGCCGGTTCCCCGATTGACATACAGAGCGCTTCCATTGGCCAGCTGGTTCATGCCTGCCCGCACCGGATAGGCCAGCCAGGTGAGCAGGTTAAAAGGAAAGATCTGTCCTTTGTGGACATGTCCCGACAACTGCAGGTCAAAGAGTCCTGTACTGGCGGGATCAACCACCGGCCGGTGTTTGAGCAGCAGAACAAAACGATCAGGGGGGATGCTGCGGAGCAACTGCTGTTCGTCTCCCTGGGGCTGCAGGTTGAAGCGTGTGGCGGCTGGGTCATCCACACCGGCCACAACAAGCTGATCGGTAACCTGCGCTACCTGTCCCTGCAGTATGCGGAAGCCCGCGTGTTCCAAAAAATCACGGGAAGGCTCTGCACCGGCATAGTACTCATGGTTGCCCAGCACGGCAAACATGCCTGACGGCGGCTGCAGGCCGCGAAACAGTTGTGATACGCCGTCAAAATGACAGATATGACCATCCACGATATCGCCGGTGGCAACCACCAGATCAGGCTGGTACTGCTGAATCCGCGCAACCAGCTCTTCTACCTGTGGCGAACAGACCAGCAGGCCGATATGCAGATCGGAAATCTGCACGATCCGGAGCGGTTTGCTGTCTTTGGGGAGTTTGGCTGTGGTTACGGTGGTCTGGTCAACGGTCAGCTGTGAGGCCTCAAAATAGCCGTACCAAGTGATCAGCAGGGCGGAAAAAAAGCACAAAAGGAAGAACGGCCGGGGGGACAGCAGCGGGGGGCTGGCAATTGAAACAAAAAAATGTGCCAGCCAGCGCAGCAGGCGGAGCAGTTCCAGGGCGAACGATGTGGCAATGAACAGAAATAGAAACCCCATCCAGAGGTAGCCGACCCAGGCAACGGCTGTAGCACTGGTGATGTAACCGTCACGCTCCAAAAGGCGCGTTGCTATCGGCGCTGCCATCATCAGCAGACACCAGCCGATGGCAACGGGCCATCCGACTCGCATCTTGGGAAAGGCCCATTTGAGGCGCAGCAGCAGATAGGCGTGGGCTGCACCGTAGATGCTGAGGAACATTATGAGAAAAAGACGCATCTAGAATCACCTCCAGACGGAATTTCCGCTTGTCACAACCTGGATGCTGAAAGATACTGTCGCCACCGTGACTACCACAGAGCAACGACATATTCAAATAATTCCGTCTGCACTTTCACCCGGCAGGGCATTTGTGGAGGTAGCCGTTCCGCTGTCGCTGGACAAGACCTTCCATTATCAGGTGCCGATCCATCTTCAGAGCCGGATTACCCTTGGAATCAGGGTGCTGGTGCCGTTTGGCCGACGCAGGATCACGGTCTATGTGCTGGGATTTGGTGAGCCTGCACCGGGGCAGCAGCTGAAAGAAGTGCTGGAGCTGCTGGATGAGCAACCGCTCTGGACCGAGGCGGAGTTGACTTTTTTTCGCTGGGTGGCTGCCTATTACCTGCATCCCCTGGGTGAGGTGCTAAAGACCGCCCTGCCCAGCGGCATTAATCTGCAAAGCAGGGGAAAGGTCGATCAGCAGGCCCTAAGCGGCGGCCGAAAGCTCAAGCAAGAACGCTGGTTCCTCACGGCAGGGGGGCAGGGGCTGCATCTGAAAGGCAAAGCGCTTACCATCCTGACCTATCTGCAAGAGGTGGGAGCCGCCCCGGCCTCTGAATTGCGGGCCCGTTTTGGCGACTGCTCGCCGCAGCTTAAAAAACTGAGCGAGCAGGGGCTGATCTGTATGGAGGAGCGGGAGGTCTATCGAGACCCGTTCAGTGGTTTACAGGTGGGGCAGGACCAGCCCAAGCCGTTGACGGTACATCAGCAACAGGCTGTTGCTGCCATAGTGCAGGCACTGGATACCGGACGGTTTACCCCGTTTTTGCTGCATGGCGTAACCGGTAGCGGTAAGACCGAGGTGTATCTGCAGGCGATTTCTCACACCTTGCAGGCTGGCAACAATGCACTGGTGCTGGTGCCGGAAATATCCCTGACTCCCCAGCTGGTGCAGCGTTTCCGTGCGCGTTTCAGTCTTGGTATCGCCGTGCTGCATAGCGGCCTTTCCGATGGGGAGCGTTACGACGAGTGGCGGCGTATCAGGCGCGGCGAAGCCAGGATCGTGATCGGAGCGCGTTCTGCCATCTTTGCACCGCTTGAACGGATCGGCATGATTGTGGTTGATGAGGAGCATGAGTCCTCGTTCAAGCAGGGTGACGGGTTGCGTTACAACGCCCGTGATCTGGCACTGGTGCGGGGGCAGCTGGAGCAGGCGGTGGTACTGCTGGGTTCTGCAACACCGCTGGTCACCACCCGTTACGCAGCCCAGCAGGGACGACTCGGGTACTTGTCTCTTCCGGAACGGGTTGGTGCGCGTCCGATGCCGGAGGTTATCCTGACAACCAGCCGCATGACCGCAGAAACGCCGCTTGCTACAGCTTTGGTGGAAGCACTGACCGAAAACCTGCAGCGTGGCGAACAGAGTCTGGTCTTTCTGAACAGACGGGGCTTTGCCAGCTGGCTGGCCTGCCCTTCCTGCGGTGCTGATCTGCAATGTCCGAACTGTTCGGTTTCACTTACCTACCATCGCCAGCGCCGTATCAGTCTGTGTCATTATTGCGACTATCAGGTGCCGTTCCCCTGTATCTGCCCCGCTTGTGATGAGCCGGAACTGAAGGAGATGGGGGTGGGGACCGAGCGGATTGAACATGCGTTGGTGGAGCTGTTTCCTTCTGCGCGAGTTGCACGGATGGATAGCGATACGGTCAGCGGCAAGGGAGGACATGCCCGGATCCTGGACAAGGTGCGGCAGCG
>CAZYMK010000188.1:0-6184 GCA_964648885.1 uncultured Geobacter sp.
TTCTGCCGAAACGGATTCTGATTACCCATCCCAAACCACAGTACTATCAGCAGATTAAAGATGAAATACTACAGCTGGGCATTAAGCAGGTTGAGCTTTTGCGCGATGGTACCATTTATGACATCTGATACGGTCAATCCGCTCTCTGAGCGGATCGGCACCTGGCTGCTGATTCGTTACCGGTTTATGATCGGTGTGATGGCTCAGTTGCTCTCGACTGTTGTTATGCTGCTGACCAATCCCTCTCTGGGCAATCCTGCCATTCGGTCAGTATTGATGAAGCAGATCTATTTTACCGGTTTTGAAGCAGCCAGGATTATCCTGCTGGTGGCCCTGATCCTGGGGACGGTGATTGTCAGCCAGGTGGTGGGGCTGGTGGGAGGCGGTAACGGCTCTCTGACCGGCAAGGTGCTGGTCTGGGTTGTTTTTTTGGAATTGGGGCCACTTTTGACCGCCATGATTGTGATTGCCCGCAGCGGTACGGCCATTGCTGCAGAACTGGGCTCCATGAAGATCAATGGCGAGATCAGAAGCCTGGAACTGATGGGTATTGCGCCGGAGCGCTACCTGCTGCTGCCACGGGTGGTGGGAGTGGGTCTTTCAGTGTTACTGTTGACGATCTATTTTGTGCTGACCGCCTTTGCCGGCGGTTTTCTGATTGTCTCTCTGGGACGCCATATTCCCTACGATCAGTTTATTCAGGGAATCGTTGCCTCGCTTGGCCTGCGGGAGGTACTGGTGCTGCTGGCCAAAGGCACCTCATTCGGCCTGATCATCCCGATTATCTGCTGTACTGCCGGCATGTCGGTGGGTACCAGTGCCACCGAGATTCCGCAGGCAGCAACCAAGGCGGTGATCACCAGCCTGTTTGCCGTGTTTATACTGGATGGCCTGATCACCTACCTGGCATCCTGGTTTGTGATTACCTGATTCCCCTTGAATTTGAGGTTTTGCTGTACTATGTATACAAAATTTTCCCACTCTACCTGCTCAGGAGGACCGTTTTATGGGTAAGGAGCCCGGCAGTACCAAATTCCAGATCGATCTGCGCCGTCATCTGCGTGACCAGTACATCAGCGACAACCTGGTGCATCTGCTGTGCGAGATTGCCGAGGCAAGCAAATATGTGATCAATGCAGTCCGGACAGGTGATCTGGGGGTGGCTGGTACCTCAAACCTGTACGGTGAGGAACAGCTGGCCCTTGATGTGCTGTCTGACCGGATCCTGCGCAAACGCCTGAGTCACTCGGGGGTTGTCTGTAATATTGCTTCTGAAGAGATGGACGAAATTTTTCAGGTTACCAGCAATCCCCAGGGGATGTTCTCGGTTGCCTACGACCCGCTGGATGGTTCATCTCTGGTGGATGTGAACCTGGCAGTGGGCACCATTGTTGGTATTTACCAGGGCAGTGATATGTTGCAGCCCGGCCGCACAATGGTGGGTGCGGTGTATATCCTCTACGGACCACGGGTCTCTATGGTGTACTCGGTTGGCAAGGGTGTGTACGAGTTTACCATGAACCACCTGATGGAATTTACGCTGACCAGGGAAAATATCAGGATGCAGCCATCCGGCGATATCTATTCACCGGGCGGTCTGCGCAAGAAATATACTCCTGAAAACGAGGCCTATATCCGGTATCTTGAAGACAAGGGTGCCAAGCTGCGTTACTCCGGCGGGTTTGTGCCTGACATTAACCAGATACTGATGAAGGGCAAAGGGATCTTCATGTATCCAGGCCTGACGGATAATCCTGAAGGTAAATTGCGCCTTTTGTTTGAATTGAATCCAATGGCGTTCCTGCTTGAGCAGGCCGGTGGTGCAGCTACCAACGGCTGCGAGCGGATTCTTGATATTGTGCCGGATGGACTTGATCACCGTGCCCCGGTCTATATCGGTTGCCGGGATGATGTGGCCAAGGCCACCGAATTTCTGAATGGAGCCTGCAAATGAGTGCGGCATCAGCAATAGAAACGGATGAAGGGCAGCGCACAGAACCACCCCGTCGCCTCTGTAGTGAGATTCAGCTGTTTGACCTCTGCGAGCTGGAGCGATGCCATTTCAAGGATGATCGCTTCTGCACTGATCCTGATATGCTGGCCCGCTTTGAGGCTGCTGCAGAACCTGAAGAACGGCCTGTCTGGCATTTTGACCAGGCGTCTGAAGAGGAAGAAGATGGTCCCTGTTATGAAGGGGATCTGGAACATGATGATGACGATTACAATGAATTTGATGATGAAAACCGACCGGAGAAGGATGAAAACTGGTGATGCTGTTCTTCTGTAGGCAGCAGAGAGAGCTTCTTGTGTTGATCTGCGCAGGAAGCTCTTTTTTTACCGTGGTACGGTCAGATGGCGCTGCTTAAAGTTGAGCGGGACGGCACCCTGCTGTTGCCAGCCGGCCTGCTGCAGCAGGCCGGTCTTCAGCCTGCTGATCAGGTGCAGGTCAGCATGACGGCTGGCAGACTTGAACTGTGCAAAACCGACACCACACCGGCTGAAAAGCTGAATCGTGTAATAAGCCGCAAGAATCTGCAAACCGGTGTGCAGTTTATCAAAGGGGTAGGCCCCAAGTTGTCAGATTTGTTGGCTAAACGTGGGGTCAAGACGGTTGAGGATGCGCTTTTCTGCCTGCCGTTACGCTATGAAGACCGACGTGAACTGGTGCCGATCAGGCAGCTGAAACCGGGACCCCCCCAAGTTTTTTTCGGTAAGGTGGTATCTGCCGAAACCATGACCACCAAGGGAGGGCGCAAGGTCTTTGAAGTGCTGGTGCAGGATGATTCAGGTAGCATCCTGTGCAAATGGTTCCATGCCAATCCGGTCTGGCTCAAACGGGTCTGGCAGGTGGGCAAGCAGGGTTTGTTTACCGGAGAGATCAGCAGCTTCGGTTATAAGCCGGAACTGCACCATCCTGACGTCGAGTGGCTGCCGGAAGGGACGGATCTGCACGAGGCCCTAGCAGCTGATCCGATTAATTTCGGCAGGATCGTGCCGGTCTATCCGCTGACAGAAGGGTTGCATCAAAAAGGGATGCGTCGGGTCATGCATCAGGTGGTAGAGGCCTTTCTGGGAGATCTGGTCGGCCTGATACCGGAACAACTGCTCAGGCAACTGGGGTACCAGCCGTTGCAGCAGTCGCTGCGATACCTGCACCATCCACCGGGCGATGCGCAGCTTCAGGAACTGAACGATGGCCGTACGGCTGCCCATCGCTCCCTTGCCTTTGAC
Source organism: uncultured Geobacter sp. (assembly GCA_964648885.1). Lineage (GTDB taxonomy): Bacteria > Desulfobacterota > Desulfuromonadia > Geobacterales > Pseudopelobacteraceae > Trichlorobacter. Next base: position 3,232 of record CAZYMK010000188.1, read on the forward strand.
GAGTTCTTTTACTGGGAACTTGGCTTGGCTCTTAAAAAACAGGGGGTATCACTTGAGGAGGGGATCCCCTTTCAGGTAACCCATCGTTACACCAAAGAACTGGTGCAGCTCTTGCCGTTTCAGCTGACCACGGCACAGCGCAGGGTGTTGTCCGAGATCAAGGCAGATATGATGGCGCCACATCCGATGCATCGGTTGGTGCAGGGGGATGTGGGCAGCGGCAAGACCCTGGTGGCACTGATGGCAGCCCTGATTGCCGTGGAAAACGGCTATCAGGTAGCCATCATGGCCCCAACCGAGATCCTGGCCGAGCAGCACTGGCACAATATCCACCATTGGTGCGAACAGTTGGGGGTTGTGGTGGTGCTGCTGACCGCCGGCTTGAAAGGCACCCGCAAGAAAGAGGTGCTGGAGCAGGTAGCGGATGGACGGGCAGCCATGGTGATCGGCACCCACGCGGTTATTCAGGAAAAGGTGATGTTTCACCGGCTTGGCCTGGGAATTGTAGATGAACAGCACCGGTTTGGGGTGTTGCAACGGGGCATACTCAAGAAAAAAGGGAGTAACCCGGATGTCTTGGTCATGACCGCCACGCCGATCCCCCGTACCTTGGCCATGACCCTGTTCGGCGATCTGTCGTTGTCAGTGATTGATGAGCTGCCGCCGGGGAGAAAACCGATTGAAACACGCGTCTACTTTGAGTCACGGCGTAAGCAGGTCTATGAACTGATACGCAGCGAGGTCAACCAAGGGCGCCAGGCCTACCTGATCTATCCGCTGGTTGAAGAGAGCGAGAAGTCCGACCTGAAAGCAGCCAGCCAGATGGCGGAGCAGCTGCAACAGGAGGTATTCCCCGAGCTGAGGATCGGGTTGTTGCATGGACGGTTGAGGCCTGAGGAGAAGGAGCAGGTCATGTCCTGCTTCAAGCGACATGAACTGGATATCCTGGTAGCTACCACCGTGATTGAGGTTGGTATTGATGTGCCCAATGCGACGATGATGGTGATCGAACATGCCGAGCGTTTCGGGCTTTCACAGCTGCATCAGTTGCGAGGCAGAGTAGGGCGGGGCAGCCATCATTCCCGATGTATCCTGTTGACTCCGGGTAAACTGTCGGAAGATGCAGAAAAAAGGTTGCGGGTCATGGAAGCCACCAGTGATGGATTCAAGATTGCCGAGGCTGATCTAGAAATACGGGGACCTGGTGATTTCCTGGGAACCCGGCAATCAGGTCTGCCTGATTTCAGGGTAGCCAATATCCTGCGCGATGGAGCAATACTGGAACAGGCCCGTTCTGCCGCCTTTGATCTCCTGGCACGGGAACCGGGCCTGCAAAGCCCTCTACAGCAACACCTGCGTGAAGAGCTGATCCGGCGCTGGGGGACACGGCTGGAGCTGGCCGGTATTGCCTGAGACGTATGATTGATTGTTATCAAACGCCGTGAATCACCTGGTTCGCGGTCATCACACCTTACAAGGAGTTTCTGATGTCTGAATTCACCAATGTCACGGTTGTACGAGAAGCCAATATCTATTTTAACGGTGCAGTTGCCAGCCACACGGTTCTGTTTTCAGACGGAACCAAGAAGACTTTAGGGGTGATGCAACCAGGCGAATACACCTTTACGACCGAAGCCGCTGAACTGATGGAGATCCTGAGCGGTTCTCTTCAGTTGCAGCTGGCAGGAGAGCAAGGCTGGCAAGAAATAAGCGGAGGCCAATCATTTGAAGTGCCGGCTCACTCATCATTTACCATGAAGGTTGCTACGGTTTCTGATTACTGTTGTTCTTTCCTCAGGTAGCGGCCAGGTCAGGTGCAGCAGATGTAACCAGATTGTAACAAGGTTTTGAATTTAAACTTGTTTACAATACTTGTGCTGCATGAACGACGCATCTGGTTGGCACGGTGAGGAGGACACTATGGATGGGGAGGCAACGATGCCTAAGATTGCGACTGTGACGCGTAAAAAGTCTGTTAAGACTCAGAAGGTATCTGCTTCAGCTGTAATCGGCACAGATGAAGCCGCAACAATCGATCTTGATGACAGCCAATGGTATCTGAACCGGGAGCTTACCTGGCTTGCCTTTAACCGTCGGGTCCTGAGCGAAGCAGCAGATGCACGGGTTCCACTGTTGGAGCGGGTCAAATTTCTTGCCATTGTCGGATCCAATCTTGATGAATTTTTCATGAAGCGGATCGGGGGGCTGAAGCAGCAGCTTGCAGCCGGCGTGCAGGAACTGAGCATTGACGGGCGCACACCACGGCAACAGTTACAGGAATGCCATGTTGAGGTACGCTCCATGGTGCGTGAAAAAGCAGAGCTGTATAACCAGCTGCAGCAACTGTTACATGACAAGGGTATTGAACTGCTGCGATGGAACAACCTGAACAACCGTGAGCAGAAACAGTTGCGCGAGCTGTACGAGCGTGACATCTACCCGCTGGTAACGCCGCAATCCATCGACCCGGCCCATCCGTTTCCGTTTGTCTCGAACCTCTCCCTGAATCTGCTGGTGACGGTGCGTTATCCCCGTGAGCAGGATGTCTCCCTGGCACGGATCAAGGTGCCGTTGGGGCCGGGAGTACCGCGCTTTGTGCGTGTCGGCAAGTCAGATCGTTTTGTCAGGCTTGAGGAGGTTATGGCCGCCAATCTGCAGATGCTCTTTCCTGGCATGAAGGTGGTTTCCTGCGAGTTTTTCCGGGTTACCCGTAATGCAAACACTGAAAAAGATGAGGAAAAAGCAGACGATCTGGTATCCATGATTGAGTCTGAGCTGCAGGAACGTAAGTTTGCCCCGATTGTCAGGCTTGATGTGATGCAGGGTATGGATCCGGTTCATAAAGGCCGGTTGGCAGCTGAACTTGATCTTGATGAGGCCAGTGATGTCTTCGAGGTTACCGAGATGCTGGCAATGCGGGATCTGCTTGAGTTGACCCGCCTGCATTATCCCA
>CAZYMK010000189.1:0-6154 GCA_964648885.1 uncultured Geobacter sp.
GGCTACAACGACATCATTCCGGATCGTGCGATCTGGTTCAAGATGCCGAAGTGATTGTTTGCTGTTGGCAGCTGTAAACGTACAGCCAGTGCATCGTCAGGCGGGGGGTGTGGAAGCTCGGAATGGGAGTGGAACACCAGGATTAAAGGCTGTAATGGGCCTGATCAGATCACCGTTTTGTCGATTGTGGTGGGGATAGTGCTGGGGCAGGCGATCGCTGTAGCCAACTGATTGCAAGGAGGAGCAGGATTTGAGAATTGCAAGCTGTTTTCAGACAACACCTCAAGAGGTAGACAGCGGACATTGGAACCCCTATCTCGGCATAAGCATCAATAACCGGGCGTTTACCCGTGAATATCTGGATGGCTTTCTCGGCTGGGCCGTTCCCCGCTCTCGGGACAAGGTTGCCATAGTGCTGGTGGATCTGCTGCAGCGGATCAATAATCAGGTGCTTGACCGCTCCAAACCTGCTACCGCTCTTGAAAAGGCCTTCCGCAAGGCTGATGAGGTACGGGATCTGTGCAGCGAGGCGCTTGACCGTCTGGATAGCCGATCCCGCGACCGGGTGCTGCTGCTGGAGTGGCCCGATATCGTGGATGAGCAGTATTTTCAGCATAACTTGCGGCTCTTTACGGCAGCATTTCAGCAGGACCCGGCCTTCAGGGAGGCGCTGGTTGAGCTGAGCCGCCAGAATCTGGGGGGCATTGCCGGGCGGCTGGGGCTGGAACAGCTTGAGCAGATCTCACACTATATCCTGTATGAGCTGCCCGAGCTGGTCACCGGTTTTGTCTTTGATGGCATCCACTTCAACCTGAATGTGTATCCCGGAGCGATCTTCAAGGTATACAAACAGTTGCGGGAACATGACTGCTATGCCCGGATTGCACCCGACTTGCGGATTATCGGCCAGTTTGCCTCGGTTGAAGCGTATGCGGTTTGACCTCAAAATGCTGCACTGTAGCTGTTAAAATGGGTCCCGACTTGGGCTTGATGCAGTACGAACAAAGGAGGAGATCGATGAAAAAAATGCTCATCTGTATGATGGTGCTGTCCTTGGGCTTGTATGGAACAGGTCGGCTGGCAACCGTAGATTCCAACCATTGAGACCATTGGCGGCGGCAGCGCACGCTGCATGTTGGGAGAGGTTTTTTAGGGACTTGTGATGCAGCAGCGGCAAACCGGTTGCAGGAGGTTTGATGCCGGTTGATGAATACCGTTCGGTTGCCGACCTGCTTGATCCGCTCTGGAAGATGATCGGGCCCGAAGTAACCCGTAAGATCCGGCACGACAACCATGTGCGCCTGTTTGATACAGCCGGAGTAAAGGTGCGTGCCTGGGAGGCAGGCCACCGGTCTGTTAATATGTGGGATCTTGATTGAATAGATGCGGCTGATCCCGGTAAGCAACATGGCTTGGGACATGGCTTGGGAGCTGAAAGTTCATGAGAATTGAAAATTATATTCACACAACCCCGGAAGAGATTGATAGCAGACGCTGGAATCCCTACCTGGCTATAAGTATTAACAAAAAGACGTTTACACGGGGTTACATTGACGCATTCATCAACTGGGCACTTCCACGCTCTCGTGAGAAGGTAGCTATCGTGATTGTGGACGTGCTGCAGCAGATCAACAACCAGGTGCTGGGCCCCTATAAGCCTGCTGCCGCCATTGAAAAGGCGTTCAGAAAGGCCGATGAAGTACACCTCATCTGCCAGCAGGCCATTGCTGAACTGACTGATGATGAACGCTCACGTCTGCTTGTGCTTGAGTGGCCCGATATTATCGATGAACAGTTCTTCCTTCACAATGCGCGACTCTTCAACAGGGCGTACGCGGATGATCCGGCCTTCAGGGATGCTCTTACAAGGGTTAGCAGACAGAACCTTGGAGCTATATTGGAGCGGCTTGGACCTGAGCAGCTGGAGCAAATCTCGCGTTATATGTTGTATGAACTGCCAGAGCTGGTGACCGGCTTTGTCTATGACAACTGTCACTTCAACCTGAAAGTCTATCCGGGGGCACTCGTTTCACTGTATCAGCAGCTGAGCGTCCTTGACTGCTTTGCCCGGCTTGCACCTGAGCTTCGTCATATTGGCCCGTTTGCCTCTATTGAAGCATACACCGACAGGAGTTGACCTGGCAAAAAACAAGAAAAGTTGGCGCTGAAGCGGAAACTTGGTCATCGTTGCCACCAACACGCGGTGAGAAGTCAGATGCAGACAGGTGCTGAATGAGTTCGGCAATGATGTGAAGGTGATTTTCGAATTTGGCGGCAAGGTTGTGGTGACCAGCGTTGCGGAACTGCTGCCCTATACGTTCAAACTGTAGCCGAAGTTGACTCTGACATCACCGTTTAAGGAGACCTGCATGAACCTATCAGTCCACTGTTGCGGTATACCATTTGAGAACCCGTTTGTCCTGGCTTCTGCCCCTCCGACTGCCGGGCTTGACATGATCCGGCGCGGTTTTGAGGCCGGGTGGAGCGGGGCGGTTGTCAAGACCCTGATTACTGAGCCGGTGAACAACCTGCAGAACCGATTTGCCGTCATCAAACAGGGTAACAGAATTACCGGCTTTGAAAATCTTGAGCTGTTGAGCGAGATTTCACCGGATGAATGGTATGCTGCCATTGCAGCGCTTAAGCGAGAGTTTCCAACAAAGGTTCTGATCGGGAGCATCATGGGGGATGCCGGATCTCCTGACCAGTGGCTGGATCTGGCTCGGGGCTGCCAGGATGCCGGAGCTGACCTGCTGGAGCTGAATTTTTCCTGTCCCCACGGTTACCCGGAGCGGGGTAAGGGCGCGGCCATCGGCCAGCATTCGGAATATGCGGCCCGTATTACCCGCTGGGTCAAGGAATGCCCTGCTGTACGGATTCCGGTAATCCCCAAACTCACCGCTGCGGTGTCTGATATCAGGTATATCGGGGAAGAACTGGCAATTGCCGGTGCAGACGGCTTCTGCGCCATCAATACGGTTCCATCCTTCTTTGGTTTTGATCTCCGCACACTGCGCCCCAAACCTGATATCGGAGGGCTGACGAGCTACGGAGGTTATTCAGGCCCCGGCATCAAGCCGCTTGCCCTGCGTGCGGTCAGTGAGCTGTGCCAGTCGCCTGGCCTGCCGGTCATGGCCAGCGGCGGCATTGCAAATGGGTTTGATGCTGCCGAGTTCATGCTGCTTGGCGCGCCGGTGGTGCAGGTCTGCACCGAGGTGATGCTGAAGGGTTTCGGCGTTGTTGCAAAAATGAAGGAAGAACTGGCGGAGTTCATGGGATGGCACGGCTTTACCAGCACCGATGATTTCATCGGTATCCGCAGGAATGCAGCAACACGTTTCGGAGAACTGCCGACAACATCAGCATACCACCCTGTTGTTTCCGCCGAGCGCTGCACAGGTTGCGGTGTCTGCGTTATTGCCTGCCGTGATGGTGGCTACCAGGCAGTGAGTCTCTGTAACGGCCTGGTAGTGATTGATGATGCACGCTGCAGCGGCTGCTCTCTCTGCAGGCATGTCTGCCCGGCAGGGGCGATACTCGGTTGATGACACAACCTGAAGACGACTGTAATTTAACAGGGCTTTGAAAAACTACTGCCAGATGAGACTTTCATTATGAAGTATTACACAACAGTTCTAGCTGTAACGCTCTCCCTGCTCTGTCTGCCGCTGTTTCTGTGCGGCTGTAATCCAAAGCAGCCGGAGCGGTTTGTAATCGGCATCTCCATCCCGACCCAGCGGGAAGAAGGGTGGGTGCGCGGCGTGCGTTATCTGCGTGAGGCAGCGGCAAGGCACGGGTATCAGCTGAAGTTGCAGATATCCGACAACGACGCAACCCGGCAGTTGGCTCAGTGTGAGAACCTGATCGCCCAGGGGGTGCAGGTGCTGGTGGTGGCGCCCCACGATGCCTCGGCTGCCTCGGTGATTGTGGACAAGGCCCACCGGGCCGGGATCAAGGTCATCTCCTACGACCGGATGATCAAGGATGCCGCTGTTGACCTCTACCTTTCCTACGACAACGAAAAGGTGGGGGAGTTGCAGGGGGAGTACATTGTCCGCAAGGTACCAAAGGGTAACTACGTGGTGCTTTCCGGCGCCCCCACCGATAACAACGCGGCCCAGTTCAAGGCCGGAGCCATGAAGTTCATCAAGCCGCTGGCCGAGAAAGGGGAGATCAGGATCGTGATGGAGCAGGCGGTGAAAGACTGGCTGCCTGCTGAGGCGATGAAGCTGGTGGAAAACGCCCTCACCTCCAGCAAGAACCGGGTCGATGCCATCCTGGCCCCCAATGATGGCACTGCCGGCGGGGCCATAGCCGCCCTTGCCGCGCAAAAGCTGGATGGAAAGGTGCCGGTGACCGGGCAGGATTCAGAGGCTTCTGCTGCACGCCGGATCATGGAGGGAAAGCAGAGTATGACGGTTTTCAAGGATGCGAGCCGTCTGGCTGAAGAAACCATTATTGCAGCCCGAAAGCTGGCTGACGGGGCTGATCCGGGGGCGAACACAACTGTCTTTAACGGCAGGTACCAGATTCCTGCACGTCTGCTGACGCCGGTTGTGGTTGACCGGCATAACCTGGAAAAGGTGCTGATCGAGAGCGGTTATCTGAAACGGTCGGACGTTACGGCAGCAGGGAAATAGGAGCGTACCGGTATGAGCGACCAGATCCTTGAGATGCGCACTATTGTGAAAGAGTTTTCCGGCGTCAGGGCGCTGGACGGGGTTTCTTTTGCAGTGCAGGCAGGAGAAATCCATGCCCTGGTGGGTGAGAACGGGGCTGGCAAGTCAACCCTGATGAAAATTGCAAGCGGGGTCTACCCCCACGGCAGCTATCAGGGGGAGCTGCTGATTGAGGGCAGCGAGTGCTGTTTCAAGGGGATCAAGGCCAGCGAGGCGGCCGGTATCGCCATTATCCATCAGGAACTTGCCCTGGTGAACCAGCTTTCCGTTGCCGAGAATATCATGCTTGGCCAGGAGCTAGCCTCTGCTGGCGTGCTTGATCAGGATCGCTCCCTGCAGGAGGCAACACGGGTACTGAAACTGGTGGGACTGGATATCCCGCCTGCAACAGAGGTGCGTGACCTGGGGGTGGGGCAGCAGCAACTGGTGGCCATAGCCAAGGCCCTGCACAAGGATGCCCGGATCCTGATCCTTGATGAACCCACCGCAGCCCTTTCAGACGACGAGGCTGATCTGTTGCTACGGATACTGCGGGAGCTGCGTGAAAAAGGGGTGACCTGCATCTATATCTCCCATCGTCTGCGGGAGGTGCTTGAGATAGCTGACCGGATCACGGTCATGCGGGATGGCCGCACCGTGGGTACTGTGGAGAGTAGCGGCATGACCGAGGCGGCGCTGGTGACCTTGATGGTGGGGCGGGAGCTTGCGCAGATCTACCCCCGCACAGAGCGGACACCGGGCGAGCTGGTGATGGAACTGCGTAACTGGTCAGCCACTGCCCCTGCCACCAGGCTGGTTCTTAAGGATATCTCGCTGTCGCTGTGCAAGGGAGAGATCCTTGGCATTGCCGGGCTGGTGGGGGCAGGCAGAACCGAGCTGGTGATGAGCCTGTTCGGGGCCTGGGGCACGGTGACCGGCGGCACCCTGCGCTTAAACGGCAGCGAACTGACTGACCGCACCCCGGAGCGGGTGATCAGTGCAGGCATCAGCCTTGCCTCCGAGGATCGGAAACGATACGGACTGGTGCTGAGCCAGGAGATCAGGATGAATATCTCGCTGCCGAACCTGGAAAAGGTATCTTCCAGCGGCGTGATAGACGAGTCGCTGGAGCTGGCCGAGGCGCAAACATACCGACAGAAACTGGCCATCCGTTGTGCATCGGTAGAACAGGCAGTGGGCACCTTAAGCGGCGGTAATCAGCAGAAGGTGGTGTTGGCCAAATGGATGATGACCGGCCCCAAGGTGCTGATACTGGACGAGCCGACGCGGGGGATCGATGTGGGGGCCAAGGCGGAGATCTACGGCCTGATCAACCAGATGGTGGACAGCGGCATCTGTGTGCTGGTGATATCATCGGAACTGCCGGAGCTTATGGGGATCTGTGACCGGATTGCGGTGATGCATGAGGGGCGGATAACCGGAGAACTGCCCATTGGCGAGGCAACACAGGAAAAGATAATGCTGCTGGCCACCGG
>CAZYMK010000190.1:0-6131 GCA_964648885.1 uncultured Geobacter sp.
CAGGAAGCCAAACAGTATCTGCAGGGACGCGGCGTCCCGGTCAGGATGGTCTAGTCTGATGAATCACCAACATATCCTTGATGAGCTGTACCAGGTGATCCTTTCCCGCAAAGAAGCCACGCCGGAAAGCTCCTACACCGCAGCCCTGCTTCATAAAGGGGTGGACAAGATCCTCAAGAAGGTGGGAGAAGAAGCCACCGAGGTAGTAATTGCCGGCAAAGGGGGCAGTGATCACGACCTGATCCATGAATCAGCCGACCTCTGCTATCATCTGCTGGTACTGCTGGCGGCACGTGATGTACCTGCCGATGCCGTCTGGTCAGAGCTTGCCCGGCGCTTCGGCACCTCCGGTATTGCAGAGAAGGCCGCCCGTACGGAATGACCTTTTACTCTGTTTATTCAGTTGACATCAGCTGATTTGCTGCTAGTATACAAAACTTACAAAAAAATACACTTGGCATGGTAAACAGCACTGCTGTTTTCATACACGTATCTGACGATGGAGGGAGGGATTATGAATGCCAGGAGTACGAATTCGCGAAAATGAACCATTTGACCTCGCTCTGAAGAAGTTCAAGAAGCAATGCGAAAAAGCCGGGATCCTCTCTGAGGTCCGCAAGCGTGAGCACTACGAGAAGCCCAGCATCAAGCGCAAGAAAAAGGCAATTGCAGCCCGCAAGCGTGCGCTGAAGAAGCAACGCAAGATGATGGACTAGCGGCCTTAACCAAGCCGGATCCTTTCTCCTCTCCCTACCCAACGATCCGGATGCAGTACAGACGGGGCTTTCGCAAGAAAGCCCCGTTGCCGTCTCTTCGCTATGGACCGACCATGAGCCTGCTTGATATCGCCATTCTCAGTATTCTGGCACTCGGGGGCCTCAGGGGACTGTTGCGCGGCCTGATCAAGGAAGCTGCAGCGCTGACCGCACTGGTGCTGGGCGGCTGGCTGGCGTTCCGATTCCATGAACAGGCAGCATTGCTGTTGCACACTCTGGTACCGCCGACGGCAGCTCGTATGATCGCCTTTGTAACCCTGCTGATTCTGGTGGGACTAGCCTCCCATCTGCTGGGCAATCTGCTGACTCGACTGGTCTCCCTTGCGCTTTTGGGATGGGTCAACCGTGTAGGCGGCCTGCTGCTGGGCGGCCTTGAAGGAGCACTGATACTGGGAATGGTATTCTACGCGCTACTGGCAGTGCCGCTTTCCTTTCCGCTCAAGGAGTCCATCCGGCAGCATACGCTTGCGGCTCAGCTGGCACAGCTTGGCGGTATGGCCCTTGATCATGCCAAGAGCCTGAAGCAGCAGCCATGAGCCGTAATGATACCGTCAGAGAGGTTGCCGAACGACTTTCGATTGCTGAGGTGATCGGTGAGTACGTGGCGCTGAAGCGCAGCGGCTCCAACTTCCTGGGGCTTTGTCCATTCCACGGCGAGAAGACCCCTTCCTTCAACATCAACCCGGCCCGTGAAATCTTTCACTGCTTTGGTTGCGGTGCCGGCGGCGATATTTTTTCGTTTGTGATGAAGATTGAGGGAATCAGCTTTCCTGAGGCGCTACGGAAGCTGGCGGCCCGGGCCGGCGTTACCCTTGATGAGCGGCCGCTTTCAGATGCCGAGAAAATACAGAAGGCTGAACGAGACCAGCAGCGGGAGATCATGCTGCTGACTGCCAACCGCTACCGCGAACTGCTGACCAGGCATCCGGAGGGAGCAACCGCACGCACCTATCTGCAGCAGCGCGAGGTTACTCCTGAAACCGCCGCTGCCTATGGACTTGGTTACGCATCAGCTGCACGCGACTCGATCGTACAACTGCTTAAGGCCAAAGGATTGCCACTGGAACTGGCGGCACAACTTGGCATCATTCGACAGGGTGAGCGGGGCTGGTATGACCTGCTGCATAATCGCCTGATCTTCCCGATCAGGGATCAGCACGGTCAGCCAATCGGTTTTGCCGGCAGGGTGCTTGACGCAGGCCTGCCCAAGTACATCAATTCGCCTGAGTCGCCGCTCTACCATAAAAGCAGCATTCTGTTCGGTATTGATCTGGCACTGCGGGAGATCCGCCAGAACGGGACAGCTTTGATTGTTGAGGGCTATTTTGATCATCTGGCTCTCTATCAGGCCGGTGTCAGGAACGTCCTGGCCACCTGCGGTACTGCGTTGACCGAAGGCCATATTGTACTACTGAAGAAACATGCCCAACGGGTCTGCCTGCTGTTTGACGGCGACAACGCCGGTCGCAAGGCAACCGTCAGGGCAATGGAACTCTGTCTTGAGCAGTCACTGCCGGTCTATGTGCTCAGCCTGCCCCAGGGTGACGATCCGGATACCTTCCTGCTCAACCATGGCGCTGACCAGTTTCGGCAACGGCTTGAGCAGGCCAAACCGGCCTTTGAGCAGTTTCTGCACTGGTTGCTGGCAAAGACACCTGCCGAGAGCGTGGACAGCAAGGTCAGGCTGATGGATGAGATAATTCCCCGTTTCCAGCGGATCAAAGATCCGATTGAGCGGGATCTGTACCAGAAAGAGATCTGCCGACTGCTGGGGCTGGATCTCAGTGCGTTCCGCAGACGTCTGTCAGGCCAGGCCGACCGCGTACCAAACAGGCAACAACCGACAACAGGTGCGCCTGCAAGCGCACAGGCGCCCCGTGACACAACCCAGGAAACCCTTTTGGGTCTCTTGGCCGGTTATCCTGACGCACGCCGCGAGATAGTCGGCATCCCGCTGACCCAGTTGTTCGACCAACAGTACCTGCCATTGGCTCAGGCACTGCTGGAAGTCACCGAGCAGGCCCCTGAGGCCTCTCCGTGGCAGGAGCTGCTCGCCCGCCTGGAACAGGAAGAGCAGAAAAGTCTGGTGGCACGGCTGCTGGTACAGGACCAGCACCTGGCAGACATCGATTGGCGTACCGCCTTGCGTCACTGCCTGAAACGCCAGGAGCAGGCTCGTTCACGGGAGCTGCGGCAGATTGCCCAGCGCCTGGCAACCTTGCCGGAAGACAGTGACGAATATCAAGAACTGATAAAATCAGCCGATCTCTTGCGTAATCGAAAATCAGCGCTATAACATACATACTACTAACGTTGCATCCCAAAGGTACCTGATCATATGGCAAAAAAAAACATGGATGAAGTCAAACAACTGATCGATATCGGCAAGGAAAAGGGATTCCTGACCTTTGACGAGGTGAACGACATCCTGCCGCCTGATGTGGCAACTGAACAACTGGAAGATGTAATGGGCCTGTTTGGTGACATGGACATTGAAGTCGTTGATTCTGCCCAGAAGGTAAAGATCCCCAAGGTTAAGGTTGACCTTGAGGAGGGTGAGGAAGACGCCGAAGGCGAGTCTGAAGAGATTGAATTTGAACCGGGTGCCATCGGCAGGACCAGTGATCCGGTGCGGATGTACCTGCGTGAGATGGGTTCCGTATCTCTGCTGACCCGTGAAGGAGAAGTCGAGATAGCCAAACGGATCGAAGATGGTGACCGTGAAGTGGCCGGTATCATCCTGAACACCCCCATTACAGTCAAAGAAGTACTGAGCCTGGGTGATAAGCTGCGCAAATTCCAGATTGGTCCCTCGGAAATCAGCAAAGATATCGAAGAAGATTCTGAAGTTGACCTTGAGGAGGGGGAAGAGGATCCCCAGAAACTGCGCCTTCTGGAATCAATTGACGATATTGCCGCTTCTGATCAGCTGATTGCTCAGCTGCTTGCCGCTCAGGAGGGCATCAAGGCTGCTGGTAAAAAGAAAGAACTTGAAAAACAGATTAAGGAAGCCAAGGAAAAACTGGCCGAACAGCTGCGTTCACTGCGCCTGAAAGACCGTCATATCACGCGGGTTGCCGATCGCCTGAAGGAACTCTCCTCAAAAGTGAACCGGGTCAAGAACGAGTTGGCTGAAGTCTACAATCTGATTCCGGCTGAAAAAATGGCTGAGCTGCTCGAAAAATTCAAGGTGGATGAAGCCAAGGGAATGGCGGCGCTCAAGCCGTTCAAACTTGCGGAGGAAGACCTGCAGAAGGTTGAAAAACGCCTCAAAAATGGAGCGCGCAAGCTGCTGAAGGTCGAGCATGAATCAGGCTTCAAGGCCACAGAGCTGTCCAAAGCTATCCGTGCAATGCGCGAGGGAGAACATAAGTCCAGAATCGCCAAGTCCGAGCTGATCGAGGCCAACCTGCGCCTGGTAGTATCCATTGCCAAGAAGTATACCAATCGGGGCCTGCAGTTTCTTGACCTGATCCAGGAGGGGAACATCGGCCTGATGAAGGCGGTGGACAAATTTGAATACCAGCGCGGTTACAAATTTTCAACCTACGCCACCTGGTGGATCAGACAGGCCATCACACGGGCCATTGCCGATCAGGCCCGCACCATCAGAATTCCGGTCCATATGATCGAAACCATCAACAAGCTGATCCGAACCAGCCGACAGTTGGTACAGGAAAACGGGCGTGAGCCCTCACCGGAAGAGATTGCCGAGCGGATGCAGCTGCCGCTTGACAAGGTCCGCAAGGTACTCAAGATTGCAAAGGAACCGATCTCGCTTGAAACACCGATCGGTGAAGAAGAGGATTCTCACCTGGGCGATTTTATCGAGGACAAAGGGGTGGTCAACCCACTGGAGGCGGTTATCAAGGCCAACCTGTCTGAACAGACCTCCCGGGTGCTGGCAACCCTGACCCCGCGTGAAGAAAAGGTTTTAAGGATGCGTTTCGGCATCGGTGAAAAGAGTGATCACACCCTTGAAGAGGTTGGTCAGGATTTTGAAGTGACCCGCGAACGGATCCGCCAGATCGAGGCCAAGGCACTCCGCAAGCTGCGTCATCCCAGCCGGAGCAAAAAACTGAAGAGTTTCGTCGAATGAACAACCTCTATAAAGCCATACGACGTCAGAGCATCGTCTTCCTGTTAAGTCTGCTGTTACTCTTTTCTCAGCAGGCACTGGCAAGCACTGATTACGATGACTCAAACCTGTTTATGGATGCGTTCAATGCCTTTCAGAGCAAAGATTTTTTGCTGAGCATTGAAAAGCTCAACCGGCTGGAGCAGATCTTTCCCGACTCACCGCTCCGTGACGTCTCACTGTTGATGCTGGCCCGCGCCCATCAACGTTCAGGAGACAACCAGGCTGCAGGTACCACCATCAACCGCTTCGGGAAAGAGTTCGGCAACAGCCCGTTGGCTACCTCGGTTGAAACAGAACTTGCCGCACTGGGCAAAAGAGTCGGGGCCGGAGAAAAGCTTGCCCAAAATCGTCAGCTCCACACCGCAGCCCTCAAGGTGCGCACTGATCAGCTGTCCAGAGAGCGGGCTATTGCCTTGAAGGCAGAGCAGGAGCGACTGGCACGCGAGCGGGCCGAACGTGAACGGCTGGCCCGTGAAAAGGCCGAGGCAGAACGACTGGAGCGTGAACGGCTGGCTGCACTCAAGGCTGCCAGGGAAGCGGTTAAATTTGAGCTGACGCAGTTGACAGACCTACCGGAGCTTGAAGTCGGCACGCCGGTCCTGTTGCCGTTCAGGTTGGTGAATGCAAGCAAACAGCCAGAGGAATTCACTCTTGATGCCGTGCTGCCTTCCGGGGTTGAGGGGGTTATTATTCAAGACGGTAACCGTTCACATCCCTTGCAGAAGGTGCAGCTGCAACCCCAGCAGAAGCTTGACCTGCAGGTAGCCTTTACCATGCCCGGCAACCGGGTTGACGGTTCTCGCCTGCTTGTCGCCACCCGTGCAACATCTACCAAGTTTACGGATATCAGCCAGAGCATCGACCTGCAGGCAACCGCTGCTGCACCGCTTTTGCGCGCTGTTTGTCGACTGCAGGGCAAGACACCTCCGGCAGACCAGCCCGGTGAGTACCGTGTCACCCTGTTGAACGTCGGTTCGCGGCCTGCCCGCGAGATTGACCTGAAAATCAGTCTGCCTGCACAGTTGCGTGTGACACATGCCGGTGATAACGGATGCTGGATAGAAAATGATCAGCTGGTAGCATGTCGGGTAGCGCTCCTGCCCCACGGCCAATTACAGGAACGAACCCTCAAGGTCACGGCCAGCGGGGTCAAGATGCCTGCGGATAAACCGGTAAAGGGATCTGTTGAGGTAGTACAAACGGTACTGCAGTTA
>CAZYMK010000191.1:0-2082 GCA_964648885.1 uncultured Geobacter sp.
TGACGGTGTTCTCCCCCACATCCGGCTTCACCTTTACGCCGTAGCGCAGCAGGTCGTAGACCTCTTTGTTGCGGTCATACAGCTTCTTGCTCTGGTCAGTTGCGGCTTTATCAAGCTGGTGGAGGGTGCGGGAGATGAGGGATTCGTCGTACCCCTGTTTTTTCAGGAAGGGACGCAGCAGGTCAGGCTCTACAGTGCGGTTATTCTCGCGATCAGTCCAGTCGCCAAGGTAGTCGTAGCCCAACTGATCACGGAACAGCTTCACCACCCGGTTCTGGGTGGTGCGTTCTAGCTGGCCGACGGTGGTCAAGGTGCGCTCTCTTCACTGGAAACAAATTTGTCCCAGAGTGCAGTTTTAAACCAAAACGGCATCAATTCTGTTTTTAGCTCCAACTCATCACCATCGGTAACTTCGGCGATCCAGACCTTTTCATGGGATGAGTTGTCAAAAATATAGGCTCGATTAGCGTAGAGAACAGCATCGGCGAGATTGTCCAGCGAACGGTAGTACCGCGATTCGATTTTATCCGGCGGAACCGAATGCCCTCCGGCTTTCACACGATTTTCCACGCGCGAGACGTTAATGGCGGGATCTTCGGTCGCCACGTAATAGAGGTAGGTCCGATATCCTTTTTCCTGTGCCTTTTTCAGTAATTCAACCTTGTCGTACGATGACATTACCGTTTCAAACGTGAAGGTAACGTCTTTGTCAAGCAGCTTGTGCCTTATGAAATCTGCGCAAACAGAAGCGAAATAGGCGTTTACGGGGCAAGCGTCGAAAACGAGTGTGTCGCTGTAAAAACGTAATAACGATGCCGCCTCGGAGAATCCTTCATTTGCAAGGAAAGAGGAGTTACGAAAAAAGGGTAGAACTTCATTTTCTGTGGTTTCCACGCCAAAAGCTGAAAGATCGAGGCACCCGGACACCCGGATACTTTTTTCAATCTCGTCGGGATTAATGTAGGTGCCAAGCAATTCAGGTTCAAGCACCTCCTTGATGGTACTTTTCCCGGAACCGTTTGGCCCGGCGAACATGCGTAATCGTGGAGTCGCCCTGCTCATCGTTGCCTGCGCACCTTGCGCTGTTCTGGCGCAACTGCTACTGGTTTCGGAAGGTTCTTGATAACCTTGTGCGTGCCATCAGGCCGGGACTCAACAAGCTGGCCATTGACCGCTTCAACAACCTTGTTGCCGGAAGCCAGTGTTTTGCAATAGGCTTTCTTGACCGCCCCTTCCGCCAATTCCGGAATACGGTTTTCCAGATAGCTCATGGTTTTTTCGTTGAGGGGTTTCATTGTCATCACCATACCTCCAGTTGAAAATCACGATAGCTTTTGATCAATTCAAAATCACCACGATTGGAGGTTATTAAGCGTGCGCCGACCGAACGGGCGGTCAGAGCAATCAGTAGATCGAAGTGCAGATCGCGAAGCTTCTCCGGTGTAAAACCTTTGTCCGCCCGCATTCTCTCAAGGAGTTGACCCGATTCCAGCCAGTTTTTACCGGTAGGTGTCAATACAGGATGATTTTTTTCGAGTGCCTTGAGGAAGGCTTGTTCGGCAGGCTTGGTTGCCCCTCGCCACAGTTCAGCCAACACCACCGATGAAGTGCGGATCAGGCCGCTGATTGAGTCAATACGCTCCTGATGGCAGCCGGTGCGAAGGTGGTCAATAAAGATCGAGGTATCGAAGATGACGAGGTTACTCACCATGCCCCTCAAAAGTCAGCTTACCGGCATGCTTGGTCATCAGGTTCTTGAATTTCTTCAGAGCAACAATCTCGCGCAGGGCAGCATGCACCGCCTCTGTTCTGCTCTTAACTCCCAGAATGTGTGCTGCTTCATCGGCTAAATGTGTATCAAGCCGTATTGATGTCATTGCTGTTGCCATTGGGCACCTCCATGCTTTGTATATACATAATAATGCCAGTGTATATACATGTCAACCGCTGCTTATTTTGGTTTCTGATAAGAAGAACCTCACACCATGTAGTCGAATTACCCATTACAGCAACGCCACCTTGGGCCTCTTCATACCAGCCTGATCCTCCCGGTCAGCAGTTCCTGCATCATCCCCTGCTTCA